>CAYPST010000014.1:61520-64489 GCA_964413425.1 uncultured bacterium | reverse complement strand
GACTATTAAATTGCCTCAGTTTTTGTGATTGCGCTGCCCATCGGCGCCCAGTCGAGTCATCCCGACCGGAGGACCGCCGCTGTCCAGGCGGGCCGGAGTGGAGGGATCTGGTCGGGGCTCCTGATCCGGCGCGTCTCCTGTGGATGCCCGCGCGCTCCGCTGGTGCGTCGGGCCAGCCCGTTCCTGCCGCCAGATTCCTCGACTCCCTCCTGAACACCAGTCGGTCGCTCGGAATGACTGCCGGAGGTGAAATCAGATCAATGCCCACAGAACGGTCACTCCCGGACGGTGTGGTAATGTACTGAGTTAATTTAATAGTCATAAAAGATAATCACTCTGAAGCAGGCATTGAACCTTTAACTGGGATTTCAAAATTCGCGATACCGACCATCAACAGGTCGATGTACCTATGTCCTTATGTACCCGGTTGGGCTTGGTGCGGTGATCCCTTTTCTATATTGTATCTGTGAAAATCCTTTTTTTCTGTGTTCATCTGCGTGCTATTTCTGTGTGCTATTTAGTCGATTACTCAGATCAGCAAATTCTCGGCAGCTGCTCGCCTGGCAGCATATCAATGATGGTTTCTGCTCCCAGTCCGGTCACAAGGGTTACCCTTGGTTCGGAATGATCTGTGACTTCTCCAATGATGGATGCCTGAGTTCCCAGTTCATGCTTCCGCATCAGGTTGTGCACCTGATCAGCTACTCCCGGGTCCGCCACCACCAGCAATTTGCCTTCGTTCGCCACATAGAGCGGATCCAAACCCAGTATCTCGCAGGCACTTTCCACTTCCTCGCGCACCGGAATTGCATCAGCATACAGTTTGATTGATCTCCGCGCACTCCTCGCAAACTCGTTCAGCGCAGTCGCAACGCCGCCTCTGGTGGGATCCCGCATCACCCGGATTTGCCCGGGATAGGACTCCAGAAGCGTATGCACCAGTTCGTGCAGTGGGGCTGTATCAGACTGCAGCGGGTTTTCCAGGGCAAAGCCTTCCCGGCTGGATAGAATGGTGATCCCGTGATCACCGACAGTGCCGGAAACCAATACCTTATCTCCGGGCTGCATGCGTTGAGGCGAGAGTTGAACATTGTCCTCTATCAGACCGATCCCGGTCGTATTAATGAACATCTTATCCAGACTGCCCTTGTTGACGACCTTTGTGTCTCCGGTAACAACTGAAACAGCCGCCTTTTGGGCGGCCGCTTCCATTGATAACAAAATCCGGTGCAAATCTTCAATCCGGAATCCCTCTTCTATGATAAAACCCGCACTGAGATATTTTGGTGTTGCTCCACCGACTGCCAGATCATTTATGGTTCCATTTACCGCCAGATCACCGATGTTCCCGCCCGGGAAAAAAAGCGGATCCACGACAAACGAATCAGTGGAAAACGCCAGTCGCACCCCGTTCATATTGAGCTGCGCCTGATCGCCCAATTCATCCAGAATCTCATTGGTGAACCTGGGGAGAAAAAGTTTCTCCAGCAGATCACGGGACATCTTGCCGCCGCTGCCGTGTCCCAGCTGGATGGTCTCATGATTCAGAATCGGAACCGGACAGCTGAGTATCCCGGAGAATTCGTCGGTCATACCTTTTCCTGAAATCGTTGATAGCGATAATATGCAGCACAGGCGCCTTCATTGGAAACCATGGTGGCTCCCAGGGGTGTCTCCGGCGTGCACCGGGTACCGAATGCCTCGCATTCGCTGGGTCGCTTCAATCCCTGCAGAACCAGTCCGCTGATACAGCGGGTGGATTCTTCGGTATCAATCTCATGCACAGCAAATTTCCGGCTCGCGTCAAAATCGACGTATTCCGGACGCAAGGTGTATCCACTATTGGGGAGCGTTCCGATGCCCCGCCATTTCCTATCCGAGAGTTGAAACACCTGCTGAATAACCTGCTGGCTCTTTTGATTGCCTTCCCGCCTGACAGACCGTGTATACTCGTTTCGAACACCGTACTCATTGTTCTCGAGCATCTCCACTGCTGTCAGGATTCCCTGCAAAATATCCACCGGTTCAAACCCGGTGACCACAATGGGGATCTGATAGTTCTCCGCAATCGGCTCGTATTCCCAGTATCCCATGACGGTATTCACATGTCCCGCCGAAAGATACGCCTGCACGCGATTCTCGGGTGATTCCAGCAACGCCCTGATGGCGCCTGGTACCGTCACATGGGAAACCAGGAGAGAGAAATTCGATAACTCCTCCCGTTTTGCCTGATAGACGGCCATGGCGTTGGCCGGCGCGGTTGTTTCAAATCCCACTGCAAAGAACACCACTTCCCGGTCCGGATGAGTCCGGGCAATCTTCACGGCCTCCAGCGGGGAGTAGACCACCCGTACATCTCCGCCTTCCGACTTTACCATGAACAGATCTTTTTCAGAACCGGGCACTCGCAGCATATCTCCGAACGAACAAAAAATGACTTCCGGGCGGCTCGCAATTTCTATCGCCTGATCGATCATCTCCAATGGAGTCACACAGACCGGACAACCCGGCCCGTGCACCAGTTGAATCCGGTCCGGAATCACCTGGTCAATTCCGTGCTTGATGATGCTGTGGGTCTGCCCGCCACAGACTTCCATCAGCACCCAGTCCCGTGTGGTTACTTCATGCAGACGCTTCAGGATTTTCCTGGCAACGTCCGGATCCCTGAATTCCTGTAAATACTTCATTCTTTCCCGGTAATTCTAATGATTCATTCTACAGAGCGCAACGAAAATGCGGAGACAACTGCTGCTCACAGAAGAAAAGTTAAGAGAAATGAGTGAAGAGAAAAGAGGCCCTCCACCACGCCCTTCGTGGAAAAGACGGCGTTGGAGATATCAAGTCTTCTATATGCGTCTCTCCCGTATTTCACTCTTTCCGCTGCCTCGACAGTCTCCGGGGTTTTCTTCGCTGACCACCGCCAACTGCTTTCTCCCGTCTGTCCTGCGTTTTTTACCTACTGCCAACTG
>CAYPST010000014.1:0-61420 GCA_964413425.1 uncultured bacterium | reverse complement strand
ACTGCAAACTGGGCTGGAGGCGGCGAGGTCGGGCACTCTTTCCTCTCGTTTACTCTTTCCTCTTTCCTTGCCTCTGCCGCATCTGTCGTTCCGCCTCTTCCAGCTCAGCCCAGGCATCCAGGGACGCCTGCGCTTCTTCTTCGTCAAGAATGGAAATGGCAAATCCGGCGTGAACGATCGCGTACTGCCCGATTTCCACTTCCGGACAGTATTCCAGACAGGCCTCCTGAACGGTCCCGCCATAGTCGATTTTCCCCATCCGGAGACCGTTGTCTTTGTAGATTTCGATTACTTTTCCCGGAATTGCCAAACACATAATATCCTCATAAGTATTGATAATCTGCTTGTTGATTCCCTGCACTGATCAGTGCCTGGGCGACTGCCAGCTGTCCCAGGGATATGCCTCCGTCGTTTGCCGGCACCTGCGCATGAGTGAAGACTTCGAATCCCAGGTCTTCCAGCCGGTGTGTTAGGTGCTCGAATAAATACGTATTCTGGAATACTCCTCCGCTCAGCGCGGCGCGTTCCAGCCCGGTTTCGCTGCGTGCCCGCTGGACCAGATCCAGAAATAATTCCACCAGCATCTGATGAAACCGGAAACTGATTTCGGGAAGTTCCGCACCCGCCTCCGATAACTTCACAACATCTTCCACGATTGGTGCGATCAATACTTCATAATGTCCGTTCACCCGGGATAGATCATAGGTAAGCGGGCGAGTTGTTGCAGGCTTCATCCGGTGCTGGAATTCAACGGCTGCCTGCGCTTCGTAGGAAATTTTCGCACGCCCGCCGCAGAGAGCTGCTATCCCATCAAACAACCGGCCACAGCTGGACGTGAGCGGTGCATTAATCTTCTTCTCAATCATCTGCGCTATCTGCGCGACCGGAAACTTCTTCCAGTGAGAAGGGACATATCGCTGGTAATCGTCGCCGAAGGTATGCAGGAGATACGATGCCCCCATACGCCAAGGTTCTTTGATTGCCTTATCACCGCCGGGAAGCGGGATATTCTCGAAATGGGCGAATCTGCGGAACCTGCTGTAATCGCCAATCAAGACCTCCCCTCCCCATACGCTACCATCCATCCCGTATCCGGTGCCGTCCATAATCAGTCCAATCACCGGATCGCGGAGTCTGTTTTCGGCCATAGCACTGGCCAGGTGGGCATGGTGATGCTGGATGCCCACAGTAGTGCTCTCGGTCTGGTCTGTTGCCCACTGAGTGGAGAGATATCGAGGATGCAAATCATAAGCGATGAATTCAGGTTCGACTTCGAGGATGGACTGCAGGTGGTTGCGGGTATGGTGGAAAAAGTCCATTGCCCGCACATTGGTAAGGTCCCCGATATGCTGGCTGATGAATGCATTATTATCTGTGGAATACCCCAGGGTATTTTTCAATTCGCCTCCCACTGCAAGGATGGGCTCTGTGCGATGGAGGAGTTTTATCGGTCGTGGTACATACCCGCGGCTTCGGCGGATAATCCGCGGTTTGCCTCGCAAGACAATCGTCACAGAATCATCGACCCGCTGGAGAATATCCCGGTTATGCACCAGCATATAGTCGGCAATATCCCCAAGCCGTTCCTGCGCATCGTCGGTATCTATGCAAATAGGCTCTTCGCTGTAGTTCCCGCTGGTCATCACCAGCATATCTGTGGTACTGTGAAACAGGAGTTTATGCAGCGGAGTATAGGGAAGCATCATCCCCAACCGGGGATTCCCCGGAGCAATCTGATCGTGCATTTCCCGGTCCGACCGTTTCTCCGCCAGGACGATCGGCGCCTGCCGGGAAGTCAGTAACCGCTTCTCCCGTTCACTGAGCACGACATATTCTTCGGCAGTCGCCAGGTCTTTGACCATCACTGCCAGCGGTTTTTCCTCGCGATTCTTTCGCTGGCGCAGGCAGTCCACGGCCCGGCGGCTGTGTGCATTACAGGCAAGGTGGAAACCCCCCAGCCCCTTGATCGCCACTATGTGACCATGCTTGAGCAGTTTATTGGTCAGGACTATCGCATATTCACTCTTCTGGAGTATTTCTCCCTGCAACGTGCGCAGAGCAACCCACGGTCCACAATCGGGACAGGCGTTTGGCTGGGCGTGGAATCGCCGATCAGCGGGATACTCGTATTCCGCCCGACAGTCAGAGCACATTTCGAATGCCCGCATGGAGGTGTTCGGTCTGTCATAGGGAGTAGAGGAGATGATGCTATACCGGGGACCACAGTTCGTACAGTTGATGAATGGATACAGGTATCGTCGATCCCGGGGGTCATCCAGCTCCTTGGCACAGTCGGCGCATACGGCCATGTCCGGCGAAATGAAGGTGGACATGGTCTCGCCTTTCACGGATTGCTGAATATGAAATCCGTTGGCCTTTGTGGGGGCGATTTCCTGCGCTGACACTTCCTCAATGCAGGAGAGCGGTGGGGGATTCCGGTGAAGTTTATCAAGGAAGGAGTCCAGATCATCAGCGCCACCCTGCACTTCGATAAACACTCCTTCCGAGTCATTGCCAACAAAACCGGAGAGATGCTTCTCCCGGGCGAGGTTGTACACAAAGGGTCGAAATCCCACGCCCTGTACAATACCGGTGACCTGAATGTGCAGTCTTTTTTTCATAGTGTCTGCGTGTTGCTGCCGGTTCAACTTAATTCGACAGTGTGTGTTCCTTTAACCATTCAAGCCAACCTTCCATCCCTTCTCCCGTTCGACAGGAGAGTGTAAAGAAGCTAAGATCGGGCCGGACCTGGCGGGCATATTCCATGCATTGGTCCATGTCAAAATCAACGTACGGTAACAAATCAATTTTATTGATAATGCACAGATCCGAAACCGCAAACATGGACGGATATTTCAAGGGCTTGTCGTCTCCTTCCGTCACAGATATAATCACCACCTTATGATGCTCCCCCAAATCAAACAACGAGGGGCACACCAGGTTTCCCACATTCTCGATCATCAACACATTCTTTTCCTGCAAATCGAGTTTCGGAATGGCGTTATGGATCATCTGAGCGTCAAGATGGCAGCCTTTCCCCGTATTCACCTGCACCACTTTCACTCCGGTACTGTCAATCCGATTGGCATCCTGCATGGACTGCTGGTCTCCTTCGATTACACAAATCTCCAGATCGTTTTTCACGGACTCGATGGTTTTTTCAAGCAGCGTCGTTTTACCCGACCCGGGCGAACTCACCAGATTCAGCGCAAAGATGTCCTTTGCCTCGAAATAGCCCCTGTTCCGCTCTGCCAGGAGATTATTCTGCTGCAGGACATCTCTGTTCACGTCAATGGTCTCAGTCGCCGCTCCGGGGGTATGAGAATGATCGCCGTGCTCATGTTCATGGGGATGCCGGTGGTGATGATTGTGTGAGTGCTCATGCCCCATGGCATGCATCCGTTCGTGTTCCCGGGCTTCTTCCGGCGTCTGAATGGAGATACTCCCACTTCCGCAACCACAAGTATCACACATATTAATGCTCCTCTTCTTCTATTTCCAGGGATGTCACTTTCAGTTCCTGGCCCCTCACTATCCGGACAGTATAGTTCCCGCAGTCCGGACAAACAGCAAAAGGCTGGTCAATATGCAGTTCTTTGCCGCACGCATCGCAAATCCCGGTCCCCGGGATCTCCTCGATGACCAGTTCCGCTTCCGGAAAAGGAGTAGACTTTTTCACCGCATTAAAGCAAAAGCACAACGAATCTATCTCCACCCCGGCAAGCTCACCAATTTGCACGGTAATTGATAGTAATTTTTGATACGTATCCGGAAGCGATTGCTCGGCGATGTTGAAAATATTGTTCGCTATCGACATCTCATGCATAAGTTCTACCCGGCCAGAGAATAGTTACAAACATACTCTTATTCTGCATATTCATCATAGAAATGCATTTCGCAAATAACATGCCGCTCAATAGAGTCAATAGGAGATGGATTTTCCCTTCCCGAATTTATCATTATTGGGAAAGAAAGCCAGGTATTTGCTATACCACAAAAAAACCGGCGCCCTGACTGAGCCCCGGTTGAAAGGATGGCATCGGCACGACAGGTGGTGTTACTCGCCGGAAGTCTCACCAGTCCGCTTCAGGTATTCCTGGGCTTCCCAGGGAAGATCATCCCAGGCGATCTCGCCCTGTTGATGCTGCTCGATTTGCTCCATCAATTTCCGGTATCGATCCGGGTGTTTATGCCGCCACTCTTCGATGGTCATTCGCCCATGCAGCCAGGACATATCCATGGGATAGGTATTCGGATGGAAGATCGTGAAGAAGAAATGCCAGATTACGATAGCCAGCGTGGCTAAAATGGCCTCATAGTAGTGAATGGTTTCCGAGACCTTAATAAGCCATTGTGGGGTGCTCTCTCCCAGAATTGTCGGAAACCATAATATTAAGCCGGTAACAGCCATTACGGCCGTTCCCCAGATTAAGGCCCAGTACTCTGCTTTCTGGGTATAATCATAATGCCCGTATGCGGGCGGGGTCGGCTTCTTCCCGAAATAATACAGAAGCGCATCACGGAATTCGCGAACATCACGCAGACGAAACATCAATGCTTTTAATTCTTCGCGCCCCCGTTTGGTGAATACCAGATAGTAAACATGGTAGAGTGACAGTGCAATCAAGAGAACCGCTGCAACCCGATGGATTGTGCTGCGGACGGCTTCTGTTAATCCCAGGGCTGTCAGTAACCGCACCCATCCCGCTTCCGGCCACTTGAGGGCGAATCCGGTAATCACCAGCGTGATGAAAGAGACAGTCAGGAGAACATGCTGCCAGACTTCGTTCCTGGTCATCCGGACAATAAAATCCTCGCGCAGTTCATGGAGGTATTTGGCCCGGGCATTTTTAATGTAAATGACGGTGTTATGGATAAACATCCCACCGATAACTACAACAATGAGCGAGATATAAATCCATCGGATAATATCCTGGACGGGATATCTGCCCAACATGACGGACTCGTGGGTATAGCTCATCCCGAACTGGGTGGTGGAGTTCGCGTGGCATTGTCCGCAGGTTTCGGCAATATTGCTTCGATGCACGGAAGATTGGGGATTTTGTTGCCCCAGAATCAAGTGGGCGGTATGACAGTCCGCACAGCTGGCGGCATTCCTGTCTCCCCGCAGCACTGCCAGTCCATGATAACTATCCTGGTAGGTGCTGACCTGATCTTCTCGCCCGAAGCCATATTTCGTCCGCAGATTCGGGTTGTTGTGGCACCGGGCGCAGGTCCGCTCCGCCTGGAGCCGCTTGCTGACCAATGACTGGCCCGCTTCCGGCCGCTGGATGGAATGTTCTCCGTGACAATCCGTACAGGAAGGAGATTCCCAGTTCCCTTCCGACAGCGAACTGCCGTGGCTGCTCGCTTCAAACTCTGCGTAGATTTCCGCATGACACTCTCCGCACGACTCCGGCACGTTGAACTTGTGCATCCGTGACTCGATATTCCGCCCCGGGAGTACTTTATGCGACCCGTGACAATCGCTGCAGGTGGCGGCATCATAGTTGTTCTGCTGGATCAACTCCCGCCCGTGGACCGTGGCCTTCCACATTTCCACCGCTTCCGGCTGGGGAATATGGTATTCTTCTATGATCTCCTCATTGGTATGACATCTGGCACAGGTCTGCCATTCCCTGGAGGGATGCACTGTGGAAAGCGTATCGGTGGGGGGATACTGGTAGTGCTCGGTGTGGCAGCTCACACAGGAGGCGGCATCTTCATGTCCCGCCTGTACAGAAAGACCGTGGCTGCTGTTCTGCCACTGCTCCTGCGCATCATAGTGGCACATTCCGCAATCAACGTCAGAGACTTGTTCCGGATGCGGAAATTCGGATATATCCGAATGGCAGGTCACACACCCACCCATCTCCTGATGGGTGCTGCCGGAATATCGCGCCGTATCTATCACCAGTGGCTGCCATTCCTCTACCCCCATGGAGGACATCATGGTGGTGTCCCCGTGGCACATCAGGCAGTCCTGATCCGTCTGGGCCATTCCAATTCCGGAAGTCAGCAAGAGGAAAACAACCAGACCGGGGGAGAGCAGCTTCTTCATGAATCCAGTTCCTTTGGGTCAACCAGACGATTTATGGTGAATACTTAATTATTTGGATGTAAACTATTACTCCTATTCCGGCTTGGGATGGGTAATTTTCGGATACATTTCATCGTAATCAAACCCTTTAAAAGTCGGACTGTCTTCGTTATGACATTGTATACAGGTCTCTGGTTCCGGTTTCACAACTAATCCGTATTCTGCAGGATCGGCTTCGCCGGCGGCGATCTGCTTCATAATGTTCATTTTCCAGTAGTCGCTTCCGGGGCCATGGCAGGACTCACAGGTGACGCCCTCGGCCATATCGTATTTGTCGGTTTTCAATTCGTCCGGGGCTTCATATCCGGCCACATGACAGGTCAAGCATTCTGCCGCTTCCTGGGGATTCCCTTCCACCCCGGCTTCCCGGGCCACCTTTTGGGATTCCTCGGTTCCAAGGGTTTTATAGGCCTCGGCGTGTTTGGTCCCCATCCATTGCTTATATTGCGCACCGGTCTTGGGAGCCATGTGACAGGGCATGCACCGTTTGGCGCCGACATAGGCATGTTCGCCATCCTGAGCAAAGACATACATGCCCACAAATATCAGTCCTGTAAGCAATACGATGAAATTCCGTACTGTTTTCGCCATCCCCAATTTACTCCTTTCGATTACTATAATTTTATTTGTGAATAATGTCTGGTTATTACCTCAATACTAACGAATTATCCATTGCTTTTCCACCAATTCATCATCCACCTTATGACAGACCGCTGTGCAGGTTCCTTTATCCCGATCCCACGATGTGATGAACTGGGAGTTCAATTCGGCAACTCCGTCGCCGTCAATATGTTCGGGATCATCAAATTCCCTGACATTATGCCCGTGGCATCCGATACAGGTGAGGCCCACCCTGAGATGGTACTGATGCAGCCCGACCCCCGCCGAGAGCGGTCTGGTTTCATCCGTTAAGTCTTGTGGGGGAGCAATGTCTTGAAGGGTGAGAGCCCCGCTGGCAAAGGTTTTGCTGAAATCCCCGTGGCAGGTCACACATGCCTCCGGACCTTCTTCCCGCACATGGCACTCGGCGGTGGTACAACTGGCGCTCGTTCCCTTCCCTTCATAATCATTGCCATGGCAGACCCGGCAGCTCGATAAGTTCCATCCCAGATCTTTGACCCGCTGCGGATGGTTCAGCACGCTTTCCACCTGCCCGGAATTATGACAATCCGCACAGGCAACACCGCTTACTCCCTGCTCATGCAGGGTTGACCCGTGACAGCTCTGACATGAGGTGAGCGTGTTATTTTCCACCACTTTTTTTCCATGAAATAATGCGGAAGTTTGTTCATTCCATTGCACCGGATGGGTGGTCACTTCTACCGGACTCTGTTTCTCACTGCATCTACCTGCAAATATGAGGAAAACAAGTCCCGCCAGGAGAGTACCGATTCTCTGCGATTTTTTCATTGGGAAAACCTCTTGCTTTATTTGCTTCTCCACTCCAGGGTAATCCCCTGGATCGACACATTCCAATTATCTGGCATGACATTCCAGGCAGGTCGGATCGGCGCCCGGATCCGTATGGCAGGATGCGCAGTTATCAACATCCATGCTTGCCCGGGCCGCGTGCATTCCGCCGGTGCCCGGGGCCGCCCACCCCGGAATAGCGTGCGTCACCGGCATCACCAGGTTCTCCGCATGACATTCTGCACAGAACTGCTGCTGGTTCTCATGACAGGAAGCGCAGTTGGTAGAGCGGTGCCGGGTTTCAATCCCATGCGTGTACTCCCAATTCATGGGATGGCTCTGCTGCACTACATTATCTCCGAAATGACAATCCTGACAGAACGATTCACTCACGTGACAGGTCGTGCATTCCTGGCGCTGAGTATCGGTGGCCACTGCCATCCCATGGAAATTATTCCAACTCGTCGTATGGGTCTTTGGGGTGAGTCGTTCACCAGGTGCATGACATAACCCGCAATCCTCCGGAACCTGCTTTACATCACCGGCATGGCAGGTGTAACAATCTTCCATTGTTGGCAGGTGATCCGCAGTAATCAGAGAATCCTGCGTAATCCCTGCGTGACAGGTAGCGCAGTCAATATTCTGATTCACGGCATGCTGCTGATGGGAAAAGATCTCCTGATACTCGGTAATCCTTGGCAGGTTGGTCGGGGGCACGACTTCTTCACCATGGCATACCTGACACGATTCCGCCGAAGGCAGAAGATCGTCTGTGCCGGAGGTGCTCTCCGTAGCCGGGGCATGGCAGGTAGCACAATCTTCAATCCCCATCTCCTGATGCAGCTGATGAGAAAAGGAAAAGTCCTGCTGATTCTGTGCAAAGACCACCGCCAATAATACCAGTGGAAGAAGAAGCAGCCACGAATGTCTCACATGTGTTTTCATAATGTTCTCACCTTACTTGATCCTCTCGTTGCACCAATGCTCACGTGCGGTGTGACTCTGTTTCTTTCCAATGATGGCAGCCGCGTTCGGCTAGAATTGATAGCTTAATTCCCCCAATACCCGGATATCATTGGAATAGGTTCCGTTTATCAAGTAATACCCTCTCACACCAGCTGTCAGAGCATCGAGCACACGATATTTTGTAAAGACCTGGATTCCATAGGCGTTGAGTGGTTCTTCGTACTCTTCCTGAAAAACATAATCAAAATAATTCGCGCCCGCTCCCACCAGCAATTTTCTTCCGATTCGATGCTGGAGACTGCCATAGATATTCAATTCCGAGGTTTCATCCTGGTCATCGCCCGCCATGACAACTCCGAATGTCCAATTCAGTGCCATGAAGCCCAGCCGATACCGATGGATAATTTTCTCATCCAGAATCCGGGTAAAATACTCCGCCGTCATACTTTCGGTGTTCGTGACCCAATAATCGATCCCTATCCGGGCTGTGGAATAGGGTTCAACGGCAAATTGCCAGTACCAGGCGGGAATATCAAAGGAAGGATCCCGGTACCTGGCATCCACGGTCAGGATGAATTTCTCACCGAATTCGCGGCGCAGTTGCCCCTCCGCTTCCTGCAGCAAATTCTCGGAAACATTATATTTTGCGAATCCATACAATGAAGCACCAAAGAGAGAAGGCACCTGGGCGTCCAGCCCGGCGAAATTGTGTATCCGTCCGGCACTCACCCGCTGATAGACCGAGGCACGCGCCCCGACGTTCTGTTCGTCCTGATATCGGAGGGCCAGATAGGCTCCGTGTTCATCTTCGGGATTCTCGATAATTCCGGCCCGATCCTCCGGGGCAAACACGCCGGCCAGCCCTTCCAGACTCCAGCGCGGCAAAAACCGGAATTCGACACGAGCGCCATCCACTGCCCGCCGGATCATTTTGGAATACGGGTACTGCCGGCCTGCCGTAATATCCAGAGCGGAAAACGGTTTCCAGTACACATATCCGTAATAAATACGGGTGCTGCCGGTCTCTTCCTGGATGAAATCCGCCCGGCGCAGTGCTGTCCGGACTCCGAACGATTGGGAGGGCTCGTATCGCAGGATAACACGGTTATACAACCGCATATACTGCTCGCTCTCGCCCCGTTCCTGGGTGGTGAACCGCCCGATATAGGCACCGGAAAAGGATGATTGGGCCTGCAGAATTCCCGGAAACACCGTGAAAAGTATCAATACTAGCAGAGACGCTGTCTTTTTCATATCTGCCCTCGCATTATGTCACAATGACACCATTCTCCCTGGCATCATCTCTATTCCTCTGATGGCTATGCCGATTTCGATAGCAAAATTCAGGGGCGCTGGTTTCCTTCCCTACGGAGCAGCGCCCCTGAATATATTTTCACGTTTGTCTCAGAAACGATCACTGATTCACTGCCGCTACCCCGGTCGCCCGAAACGTCGTGGCACGATTCTCCTTTAGTATCACCGCATCTCCTGAGAAGGCATTCTCATCGAGAAATAGAATCGATTGCTGCAGCAGCTGGACGAGATAAGCGGGATTGTGGATACCCTGACTGCCCTCCTCTAGTGAGAAGACCAGATTGTAACCACCCTTTCGCAGAGTTTGTGCCAGCGCACTGGTATTCTGCCAGGTATGAGCCAGCGAATCGGCGATCGCATGAGGATCCTCGTTTACATCACCCCCCATCAACGCACCGACACCCACTGTGTTATCATACTGTACCAGTTCTCTCACGAGAATCGCCCTGAGCCCCGCTATTTCAGACTGGATACCTTCTCCAGTCCCGTCACCGTCAAAATCACCCATTGCTTCTACATCGTCAAAGCTGGCAATGGTGCCGTGGCACTGTTCACAGGCCTCTACTCTTGGCTCAAAAGTATGGCCAGTGTAAGCCGAATCCGGTTCGAATTCACCAAACGGGATCTCATGGACGTGGCACGCCGCGCAGGCATCTTCGATCAATCCGTGGCCAGAGCTCTTAAATTGAAAATCTTCAGATGCTACAGCCTCATATCCGGATGTCCCGTACACCGCATCGCCCTGGGTGCCGGGATGCGGTCCAAAATGCTCATACCCTTCTTTAATCTGATCTTCCCCGAGCCGCCTGGCCTGATGACACTGGATACAAAGCTGTCCGGTACCGTCTTCCGCAGCAACTTTTCCGCTCACGAAAGTAACCGGTGCCAGCGTTCTCAATTGTCCCTTATTGGCAGCATCATGCGGATCGTGGCAAACACCGCAGGTGATCCCAAGCTTGTCTTCAGATTCAGCGTAGAGATTCGCCAGTCGATCATCATCACCCCGATAGGCCTCCACGAACCCGGTCCCGCTGTGGCAGGGCTGACAATAGGATCGTTCTCCGGCCCCGTGGGCCGCCACCGCCGGATCAAAATTATGCGCCGATTCTTCCCACTCGGCAAAGGTCGGATGGTGGGAGCCCTCATGACAGATCCCACAGGTTTCTGCCGTCAGAGCCATGGCCATCCCGTTAATATTGTCGGGAGAAGGATCACCGGCATGGGCGCTGCCGGGACCGTGGCAGCTTTCGCACTGCACGTCCTCGAATTTCATGGTGGGCACCTCGTCATATCCGGAGTTGCCTTCGGTGGGATCCTGCTGGACGGAATGACACGGTTCGCAGTACGAAGCCGCATGCCCGCTGCTCTGCAAGCCTGCCCAGGCTTCGGCATGAGCCGTCTCACCCCATTCGGTGTGGGTTCCTCCGTGACATTGCTGACATTGCTCGGCGCCAATATAATAGACATCTGCAGTCGGCGTGTACACGTTCACACCGATGTTCTTGTTCCCGATAGCAATATTCTCCCCGTCGGTGACGTGGACGGACACCTTGGCAACGCCGTCCTCTTCCGGCGCCTTCCACACAGCCGTATCACCGGAACTCACCTCCAGGTGGCCTTTCTCGGCAAACCAGCTGTATTCCAATCCACCGGCGTCGACTCCCTCTTCCGTTTCGACCGTGGCAGAGAGTTGGACTGTCAGGCCCTGGGTCACCGTGGTATCCGAGGCCCAGATACTCGTCACCTGAATAGCCGGTGGTGCTTCAACAATTTTCTCTACCTCCTTTTCACAGGTGACGAATCCGAGAGCCACCAGTCCTAACATGGTTATGAAAATTACAGGCAACCTTTTCATTCCAAACCCCCTTTAATTAGGCACTAAATAAATTCTTTTCAATACAAACTGCTAATAGCAATGTGTTCTACACTTGGTAATATCTGGTTGCGATCCGAAAAGAAACAACAAGTCCTCCGTCTGCACCTCCATTAGACTGTGTTGTCTATTTTCATCAACGTTATCTTTGACAAATAATGTGCCAAAGATAGGACGTTTTCAGGATTTAGTTACCGGTATAGTCTCTAGTAATAAAGTACGTTGAAATTTTCAACACATTTTTACCGCTCAGGATATTATGTTGCAGAATTTGTTCTGCATTCAGACGAGTGAAGCGGTCTATTTATTGATATTGATAATAATTCTCGATTTCACTTCCTGATGTTGAAAAAGATAACGGTGCCTGATTCTTAAAAATGATGAAAATCTCAATGGAAGGCGCATTATCTATCCCGAATAATTCATAAAAATAGGACACGGATACACACGGAAACGGAGGATGACCACAGATGAAAAAACAACCAGGCTCCCACACTCTGTCCACCCGGGCAAGAGCAGGCCAGCATGGCAGGAGGAGCGTGATCTGGCTCATAAACCATCGGAGTCCCCGGTTCCCGGCCAATGTCAGCATCCGTCTCTGGCAGATGTGCCTCCCATGTGCGCCGCGGCCTCTGTACTGATATCCTTGGGAAGCGTGGCAGGGGGGAGATCCGTGATCATCCGTCTGTTACTGTGTCATCCGTGTGCTATTTTTATAAAATATTCAGACTATACTTTGTATAATCTGTTATGCTCTTATCGTCGTCTGGCGTAGAGGAATCCCACGGCCAGTAACCCAAGACCAACCAGCAGGAACGAGAGGACCCGGTAGATCAACTCCAGTGACGCCAGATCGATCAGGAAGATCCGGGCCACTGTTATCAGGAAACCGCCGATTCCCATGATTCGGTAGGAGGGAATCTCCAGGGCAAAGCCGCCTCCGAAATAGACCACAGAAGCCGCCAGCCAGGAGATGCTGATATAGGGAGCCGGCAGCACCAGCGAGAGTCCGATCACCAGGAGGGCGTATCCGGTCACCAGATAAATATACTGAAAAAGCTTCGGGAATGTGATAAACCGGATCCGGGAAAAGGCCAGTAATCGTTCGCTCAATACGGCGACCAGGACAAAATTAAAATTGACCAGCCCGCTGTAATTCCCGGTTATCAGGTAGATCAGGAATACCAGGGTATATATCCCGAGGTTGGCCCAGACAATAATACCGGAATGAAACCAGATGGCTGTCCCGATCACCAGCGCACTCTGCCAGGCAAGCCACAGATACACATCAGGCACCTGCGAGGCCGTCAGAATTCCGACGGTGAGGGCGATATAGCCGAAACTGGCATAAAACGAGGTGGAATACTTACTCTCTCGGATGGTCCAGTGAGCAATGGCAATCGTGAACAGGATCCCGAAGAAAATAAAGTTCCAGAGCGCCAGCTGGGAGCGAAAAAACTGGAACGTGACCAGGAACGCCACCAGATAGAATCCACTGGAATTCACGGTGGTGAGCAAAATACGGGTTGTGGTATTCAGAAACTCGCTCACTCTGGGCCGGAAACTCACCAGAGCGAAGACAACAAGGGTTGCCAGCAGATATACGAGAATCCAGTCATGCTCCGGCATGATTTGAATTTGCTTGCCCAGCAGCGGATTATTGAGCAGATAGAGCAGGAAGCCCAGGTAAGCGAGGAATATACTGCCAATGCCAAGCAGCTGCCAGTGGTAGAGCGAGAGGAAGAGGGCCGCAACCACTGAAGTCGCCAGTATGGTGAGAAGCGCAAAATGATGGGTATCTGACAGGAGGGCGGTCGTGTAGCCCAGAAGAATCGGGATCGCAGCGAGAAACTGTGAGCGATGCCTGACCGCCAGAGAACATTGCACTGCCAGCACCAGAATCAGCAGAGAAAGCGCCAGGATTTTATTCCCGATGATTGGAAACTCACGGAAAAAATGCATCCGCAGAGTCACAAAATACAGCAGAAACAGACTGCCCGGCAAGAGCAGGTTTGCAATGAGTTTAAAACGGTCACTTTCAATTCGTGAGATTCCGTAAATGCCTGCGGTAATTCCATATCCTACGATCGCCTGCCAGAGCGGCGGGAATTCGGTAAAGGCATAGCTGATGAAAAAAACCAATCCGATGATGAGGATAACAATGCCCAGCTGACCGAACCAGTACTCCCCGATTCGCTGCTCCAGATTGATACTGGTTATTCCGGAGAGCTTTTCTTCAGCCGATCCCTCCACTGGCCCCGGTGAAGTGTGCGTTTCCGAGGAGGACGTTCGTCCAGGGGAGGCATTTTCCAGGCGGGAAATACGAGACTCCAGCGATTGTATTGACTGCCGCAGCTGGGTGACTTGTCGTTCTATCTGATCCATTTTCCGGGAATCATCTTCCATGCCAATCCCCTTTTCTTTTATCAGAGATCTTGCCTGACACTGAAAAGTCACGATAGTACCGGCCGCACAGTGGAAGGTACCTGTCCTGTTCCTGAGTTCCGCCAGCGTAAGGTGAAAAGAATCTGAGGGCTTTTCGGGATACCCCCACCAAATACCGTTGTGTCGATTAAATCTGCAGGAGGCCGCTTACGCGCTGGCTTACTCCCGTTGTTGCCTGCGTTCAATCTGCCTGATTTTCAGGTAAAGCAGAATTGCAATGAGCGTAATAATGAGGGTAAAAATGCCGAAGCCGGTCATGCGGAAATAATATTCATCAACGAGTTCATTCGCCTGCCGGATGACATCCCGGGCGGTGGAGAGCCCTGTCCGTGCATGTTCGTTTACCTGGGTGGTATCGAAACTGTGAATCAATGTTCGGGTCTGGATGAGATCCTGGCGCACTGATCGGAGAGTAAACCGCAGATCTTCCACATTCATATTCCGTTCCGCTGCCTGCTGAATCGCTCCCTGGGCGGTATCATAAGACGTTCTCAGCGAATCGATGGCGTTCGCCATCTGTTTCGCCATGGCATACCCGGCATCCCCCTCCGCATGACAATTCATACAGGCGGATCGATCTCCCACACCAATCATATCATCGGTCGGCGGTTGGACTTCATGATTGCCGTGGCATGTTTCGCACTCCGGCAGGCCCATCATATCAAACACCGGTTCGTGCACGCTGCCCTGGAACAACCGCTGGTTATTGGCATGGCAGATTCCGCACACCCGAGAAATCGAGGTGACTCCGGGCGGAGTGGCTCCGTGGTTTCCGTGGCAGTCATTACAGGCCGGCGCCCCGAGATCCTGGTTTTCCAGAACCGCTATCCCGTGTACACTGCTCTTGTATTCCTGGAATTGATCGATAAGGATATCATACTCCGCCATATACTCTTCATCCCCGTGACACTCATTGCACATATCCGGTACATTCAGCGGATACACCCTGGCCCGGGGATCGTCCACCGGGAGAATCCCGTGCGCTCCGTGGCAGCTGACACACTCCGCGACTTTGGTATCACCTTCCTCCAGTAATAATTGTCCGTGCCTGCTGGTTCGATATTTCGCCAGTTGGTCTACCGGCAAGCCGGGATCATACTGGTTCATGTAATTCGCATCAGAATGGCACTCTGCGCACAGCTGTGGGATCTCCGCCGGATCCGGCGTCCCGATATATCCGGCGGCCTCACTCATGGACTGCTCCGGATCCATGGAAGTCGGATCCCCGCCGTGGCATTCCACACAGCTAATCCGGTTTTCCCCATGCACATCCGATTGCTGAACGGTAACAATACTATCATACGGAGCACCCAGCATCTCGTGACAGGTGACACAGGTGTTTTGATCCTGAGCCTCCTGTCCATGAGGTAGTGTGAAAGCGATCCCCATTGTTATCACAGAGAGAAATAGTTTCAATTTCATGTAACCAGATATCCTATAATTGTCATGCCGATGACATAGAGCACAATGAGTATTCCTACATAGGTAATTTTTCTCGATTTACGCCCAGCGGCCGACTTCCGGTCCAGGAAGGGCACAATTATCCAGAGGATGCCTGCGATGGCAAATCCGAGAACGCCGACAACCTCCCCTTCAAACCAGAGGATATGCGCAGGCAGCAGTTTCAATGTCTGGAACATAAACATAAAGTACCATTCGGGGCGGATGCCGGCGGGAGCAGGGGTAAACGGGTCCGCTTTCTGGCCCAGTTCCCAGGGAAAGAACACCGCAAGCAGGGCCACGACATTTAAGACGATTAGCCATAACAGCAGATCCCGGAGTACGAAATTCGGGAAAAACGGCATGGTTTTCAGTGCTTTATCCGATGATTCATGTCCCACGGGTCTGCTCATACCCTGCGCCTGGACAAACAGCAGATGGATTGCCAGCACCACCGTAAAGATCCCCGGGAAAAGCGCCACATGAAATCCGAAAAATCGCGAGAGCGTGGCGCCGGTGACATCCACCCCTCCGCGCAGTAATCGTAAGAGAAAGTCGCCGATCACCGGGACCGCTCCGACAATGTCCGTCCCCACCTTGGTGGCGAAAAACGCCAGTTCATTCCAGGGCAGCAGATATCCGCTGAAGCCGAACGCCATTGCCAGCAGGAGCAGTATCATCCCGGTGATCCAGGTTAATTCCCTCGGTTTCCGGTAGGCCCGGGTGAAAAAGACACTGAACATGTGGATAAACGCTGATAATACCATCAGATTGGCCGCCCAGCTGTGAACGGACCGGATGAGCCAGCCGAAATGCACCTCCGTCATAAGAAATTTCACGCTTTCATACGCCTGGTCGGCACCGGTCCGGTAATAGAAGAGCAGCAGAATGCCGGTCACCACCTGGATTAAAAACAGAAAGAGCGTGATCCCGCCGAAGTAATACCAGATGGTCCCATGGTACAACGGCACTTTTTTCTTTCTGGCGAACTCAACAACCGAGTCAATGGGATACCGCTCTTTCAGCCACCGGTTGGCCTGCCGAATCAGATTGGTTTTATGCGCTTCTCGAGACATAGACATCATTTCCTTGAATGTTCACTTCAAACTGTTCCAGCGGACGAGGAGGCGGTCCGGAAATATTTCTCCCCCGGAGATCGTAATGTCCGTTGTGGCAGGCGCACCAGATATGATCCAGATCATCCCGGTACTGCACGATACAATCCAGGTGTGTACAGATCCCGCTGAACGCCCGCCACTCACCATCTGCTGTGTGTATTAATATCCCGGGTTGATTGCCGAATTTGAAAATTTTCCCGCTGTCCGGCGGCACTTCGTCCAGGGTGGCGGCTTTCACCGAGGCGACCACCGCTTCCGGCGTTTCCGGAGGCTGGAGGAACCGGAAGACCGGGTACAGTATGGCGGCCAGCCACGCCGTTAATCCACCTCCCAACAGCCAGTTTAAAATTCGCCGACGTGAAGAATTGCGATCTGAAGGGTTCATGCTCTCCCTGTCTTTTCTCTTTGCCAGAATACCGGTAGATACGAATTTTTCGATGTTGAATATATCTACAAATATAATGCCATGCAATGTTGAATATCTTCATGCATCTCCTGAATTGTCCGTGGCGAAAGGAAGAGCGGAGACTTCAGAGACCCTTCTGCGCCAAATCGACTTATGCATGACGGGGATAACCGCAAACGATATCTCTTATAACTGAGATTGCAATGCAGAAGACAGCAGGCCGCTTGTGTACTGGCATTGCGAACAAACCGGCTATTCCTAAATTTTTTAAGTTCACGTGGCTGGAAAGAGACATCGGCCTAAAATGTTTAATTCCCGAGGGAAAATTCTTATTCCCGGACTCCAACTTTTCACTCCCGGAGTCCAAGTTTTCATTCCCGGAGTCCAAGTTTTGATCCACGGACTCCAATCTTTGACTCCCGGTCACCGGGTTTTCATTCCCGGAGTCGAATTGGAGACTCAGGAGCTCCCACGCTGCACTCCGGAACTGAATTTTTTCACCCACAACCTGAGATTGGGTGGTCAGGTGGGCAGATTTTCACCCCCGATCTCAGACTGTGAACCCGGGAAACTGTGTTTTCTTATACCTGTTCTGCTTTTGCGGTGAGAGTGACTGACACTGCACTCTGCAATACCGGAATTTTTTCTTCCGGGCACGGTGGTTTTTCATAAAATCTATTCTTACAATTAGGAATGCGTCGTATTACAGGAAAGCCCCGGGGACTTCTCGCGAGATGACCGCACCGCCTGTCTATGCCCTGGAACCGTTTTACGGCGGCTCCCACAAGCAGTTTCTGGACGGATTACAGTCGCATCTGGATCGGGAACTCCTGGTGCTCCCCATGTCTCCTCATCACTGGAAATGGCGGATGCACAGTTCCGCCCGGTATTATGCGGATCTGTTCGAAGAAAGGCAGGTGTCCCCCGGAATCATCCTGGCTTCGGATTATGTTCACCTATCGGCATTGAGAGGCCTGGTGCCGGATCCGGCCAAATGGCACTGGCTGCTCTACTTCCACGAGAACCAGCTGACCTATCCGTACCGGGACCACCAAGAGCGGGATCTCACCTATGCTCATATGAATATCCAATCGGCGCTGGCGGCCGACCGGGTGTATTTCAACTCCCGGTTTCATCTGAATGAATTCCTGGGAGCCATCCCGGGTTTCTACAGCCGCTTCGTGGATTACAAACCACAGAATATCCCGGACCGGATCCGGAAAAAATCCCGCGTGTTACCGGTGGGACTGGATCTGCAGCGATTTGACGAGGTAAACCTTCCGGACGACCCGGATGCCGGCCCCGGGATCATTCTCTGGAACCAGCGGTGGGAACACGACAAAAATCCGGACCTGTTTTTTCGCACCCTGTTCCAGCTGGCGGATGAGAAGGTGCTTTTCCAACTCATCGTGTGCGGCGAACGCTTCCCGGACTACCCGGAGATCTTTGATACCGCCCGGGACAGGCTCACCAACCATATCATCCACTGGGGTTATGTGGAGGACTGGGAGCAATACGCCGCCCTGTTGCATCAGGCCGACATCGTCGCTGCCACTGCCCGGCATGAATTCTTCGGCATCGCCGTCCTCGAGGCGCTGTATTGCCGGTGTTATCCCGTGCTACCGGACCGATTGGTGTATCCGGAATATGTGCCATCTGATCGGCAGGCAAAGAATCTCTATACGTCGGAGCGAGATCTCTATCGAAAATTGAAATTCGCTCTTCAACGAATGCCTGAGACCCGGGAGATTCACTTCCGGGACATTGCAGCCCGATACGACTGGTCGCAGCAGGCCCGGCGGTGGGCGACAGAACTGAGCAGGGTAATCGGAGACGGTGGTTGAGCGCCTGGATTGATTCCGGGGAACTCACCCCCTCAGTCCCCCTCTCTTTGTTCCCCGCGCTCCATCCGCAGCCACCCAAGAGAGGGGGAGGCGGGTGTCAGAGCCAATTGTGTCAGAAAGGGGTGTATGCGCCCCTGTGATCCTGGCTCCGGGGTGCAATAACCGATCAGGTGAGGATAGAGATCCCCTCCAACCGGACCGCGTCCCCCCTTTCTCTTGCCAAAAGAAAGGGGACCAGGGGGATTGAGTTCTGAGAGGGCGGGGAGACAAACGCACCGACAACCGAACACGCCCTCGGAGCCAGCGGGAGGGTTCAGTACTGATCACCCCGTGTCCAGCACCCCCTCATGCTGCACGCTTCGCACCAGCATCACCGTGCCGATGGCCTGCACCATCTGATCAAGATTTTCGCCGTAGGACTCCGCCTCCTCGGCCAGCGGCACCTTCATTCCCATAAACGTCAGGTCGGCGTCTTCACTGCGGGCCTGAATGATGGGAGAGACCTGCTGATCCGGCGACTCTTTGACCAGCACTTCGGCTTCGGCGGAGACCCGGACCTCTGTGAGCATGCGCTTCAGATGCTGCTGCGCCTGACGCTGCCCTTCCGGCCGCTCTATAATTTGTGTAATCCGAATCTGCGAATTCCGCCAGGAAATATGCCGGGAGATAATATGCGCCAGCAACAGCATGAGCTCGGCATTACTGTCTCTCCCACCCCACCACACTTGTATCTTTTTCCGGTTCCCGAATCCTCGCAGGCGATCGTAATGCAGCAAAATCACTGACTTATCCAGTTGTACCAGTTCCCGGACCAAACGCATCTGATTCTTCCGACCCTCGGTTTCCCGACTCCAGCCCATCAGGATTGAATTTGGCTCTAAGCCCGCAATCCCATGAGATTGCGCGATAGTGAGCACCCCCAGATTAAAATCCGGAACAACCTGACTTTCGGAAAAAGCGTTCATCCCGCGCTGGCGAATATACTTATCGATATGCTTTCGGGCCATGTTGCGCAAATTCTGGCCTGCTTTCTCATAGACATCCCCGATGATGAGCTGGGTATAGGTGATAATGCCCTTTCCCAGACTTAACCAATCACCCACCTCCACTAACTGTTCGCGGTTATACGGCTGCCCGGTGAAGACCAGCATGTTGGGGCGCCAGTTTTTCACGTGCCAGGACTGGCGGGTCAGATTGAGCAGGGCAAACCGGCTTAAGGCAAACCAGATACCGCTGCGGACGTCGCCCCATGTTCTGCGCATGCTTCGCCGTTTCAACGCAAAATAAATCCCGACACTCACGACAATAGCGAAGATGGTGGCGATCCAGTTGATGAGAAACATAGCGCCATAACAACCCGCCGCGCCGAGTAAAGAGAGGATCCAGGGGACATTAATCTGCGGGCGAAAGCTGGGATTCCGGATTACTTTCTCAATTCCCGCAGTCAGGTTAACCATCCCATAGGTATTCAGGAAAAACATGGTGATAATCGGGGCCACGAAATTCAGATCCCCCATCCATATCATGATCAGTGCAATCAGCGAGCTGGTCACCACGGCCGCCCGGGGTTCGGTGAGACTCCCCATCTGGCCACTGAAAAACCGGGGAAGCACCCGGTCGTAGGAGAGGGCCTGCAGCGTTCTCGGGGCGGCCAGGATACTTCCCAACGCGGAAGACAGAGACGCCGCCCACACGCCCGCCATGATAAACGCGGGCCAGCGGGCAATTTTTTCCATGATCAGGGTATTCCTGATCAGATCAGCCGGCTGGGCGTGGGTGGCCAGCCAATAGGCACCCGCCAGGTACACCACCGAAGACACCAGAATCGCCGACAGCGTACCAGCCGGAATACTTTTACTGGGATCCCGGAGATCCCCGGACATACTGATGCCCACCTCGATGCCGGTGACTGCCGGAAAGAAGACGGCAAAGGCGACCCAAAAAGTCACTTCCCCTGCCGCCGGATCAAGGAGGGCAGGCTCGATACTCTCCCCCCATCCCCCGGCAAAAAACGAGATAATCGCCAGCACTAATGCCGCCAGAATGCCGAATTGGATACGCAACGCAATATCAGCTCCGATATAGGCCAGGATAAAAAATCCCAGCAGCACGATAGTGGCGACCAGCCGGGGATCCACAGGCGGCAGGATACTCATGAGCGCTTCCGTGAATCCGATGATATAGAACGCAATGGAGATTGCCTGGGAAAGGTAGAGCGGAATCCCGATGGCTCCGCCAATCTCAAGGCCGAGCGTCCGGGAGATCATATAATAGTTGCCGCCGATCTTCACATCGAAACTGGTGGCGACCGTGGAGAGGGACAATCCGGTCAGCAGCGAGATCACATTCGCCAGCGCCACGATAATCATTGCCCCGACCATGCCGGTCTGTCCCACCACCCATCCCAGTCGCAGGAAAAAGATGATCCCCAGAATGGTCAGAATGGTCGGCGTGAATACTCCGGCTATGGTGCCAAATCGTGCTTTCCGAGACTGGTTATTTCCGGACGACACTCCTGACCTCCTTCGGGATCGTGAGACTGTTCGGGGTGCCAGATGTTCCGAACCGGGCTTTGGAAGACGTGATTTCGACAGTGCGTTGGTATGCTCTTGGCGACATGTACTATCTTACGCAGTCCCCGGTATTCTCATTTACGAAAAATGTTAATTGACAGAAGATATTCGGAAGTTTTCCCAATCGAATTACAGAATATGTTCTATATCATCACGACAGGGTGCGAACCGAGACGAGAGCCTGCTGCGAAAGTCCGGGGCTCGCCTTTTCCATCATTCCGGTTCTCTCACTAGTCTGTGTCAAATAAGGGAGTGGAGAGATACCGCTCTCCGGAATCCGGTAGAATAGTGACGATGGTCTTGCCTTTCGATTCCTCCCGGGCCGCAACCTGCATAGCCGCCGCAGTGGCGGCGCCCGAAGAAATACCGGAAATAATGCCTTCCTCCCGGGCCAGACGCCGGGCAAAGGTCCAGGCTTCTTCATCTGCGACTGTCACCACTTCGTCGACCAGGTTGAGATCCAGGATTTCCGGTGTGAATCCGGCACCGATTCCGGGGATTTGATGGCTGCCCGGCTCCCCGCCGGAAAGCACCGGAGAGGTCGCCGGCTCAACCGCTACAGACCGAATGGCCTTTTTCTTCACCTCTTTGACGTACCGGCTGACACCGGTAATAGTCCCGCCGGTGCCTACACCGGCAATCAGGATATCTATCGCCCCGTCCGTGTCATTCCAGATTTCCGGGCCGGTGGTCTCAAAGTGAATACGGGGATTGGCCGGATTTGTGAACTGATTGGGCATAAAATATGTATCCGGATCGGAGTCAATAAATTCCTGAGCCCTGGCAATCGCCCCCTTCATTCCTTTCTCGCCGGGTGTCAGCTCTAATCGGGCACCGAACGCCGCCATCATTTTTCGGCGCTCCACGTTCAGAGAATCCGGCATCGTCAGTATCAGGGAGTATCCCCGGGCCGCGCACACAAACGCTAATGCAATGCCGGTATTGCCACTGGTCGGCTCAACGACCGTGGTTTCGGAATTAATTAATCCGGTGCGTTCCGCCTCCCGGATCATGGAGGCGCCAATCCGATCCTTGACGGAATATGCAGGATTCCGGCCCTCAACCTTTCCATAGATCTCAACATTTAGGCCCTCCGGTATCGTATTCAGTCTGACTAATGGTGTGTTTCCAATGCTTAAACTGTTATCATTAAAAAGTGCCGGCATAGTTTCTATCCGTGGTTTCTGGTTTATTCGGCATCATCAAACATGGAAATGAATTTAAGAGATAAATCTCGCTTTGCAAAGATGAATACCGGATACCCGGTCTCCTCCTGACAGTCTGCTCCTTCACCCCAGAAAAAAGATCCAGGGTAAAAGGCTGAAGAAGAAACTGCGGGTTTGAAAGCCCACTGCCGGGAACACCATCTCCTGCTCGATACCCGGCATGCGGAGATACCGGATCTGACCCACCACCCGGATAAACAGGACCTGCACGGCGGCTTCTGCGCCGGCCGTATACACCAGACCTGTCTGCTGCATTGACTCCAGGTGGTCTTTTGCACCACTCTCAGTGGTCTGGTACTTGGTGTAATCGGTATATCCTAACCCGATCCCGCCCAGTGCGCCCAGATTAAAGGCTCGCGCTTCGAGACGTACCTGTCCTTCAAAGATCCCCGTATAGACACTCTCATCCCAGGTATCAAACTCCGCAAATCGATCCGAATCAACCACGTTCTGGTAAAAATAGCCGGCGGTCACTGCCGGACGCAGCGTCAAACCAAACCTCCGCCCCCAGGCATTCAAGTGCCTGGTGGTATAAATGAGATTTCTTCCCTTATCCTTTTGTAAAATCTCCCGGAGATTCATGTCAGGATCAATCAGGATAAGCGTCTGCCATCGATACGGGAGATTATCATAAGAGGACCGCCTTCGTCTTTGTGCGAAGAACATTTCCTCGCGTTCGTTCCGCTCAAGAAATGAGCGTATCTTGCGGGCCGCTGGCATGGTATCATCCATTACCGCTACTCCAATAGAATCTGACTGTAATGAAGGATGGCCCAATGCTATTTGATTCACAACAGTCTGAGCCCTAACAAGTCCCACACCGCCCAACAGAAGCAAACCGGCGAATGTAATATGGATAATATATTTCATGATCAGTATCCTCTCATCGACCCTCTCTGCAAAGGGAATCATCATGTGGATGGAACCATTTAATATCATGAAGTATCGGGAACTTAGTCAAGTATGTTTTCCGAATTTGTGCAGAGTGGTCACACTGGGCGGATGGGGAGGGTGGGATTGCGCGCCAATGGGTAATACGGATCTCACAAGTGCTGACAACAAAGGGAGACACCGGATGTGAAGACGCGGCCTCGCAGGGAGTCACGTAGCCGAACCCCTGGCTTCCTGACAGGGATCCCTGATCATTGAAGAGACAGAACCATCCGGGATTCGCCTGGGGGCTCTGTTTACCCCTGATACTCATTCAGTGTCATTCCGAACCCCGTCTTTTGGGGTGAGGAATCTCTGCATGGTTCCAGGGGGTCGGATTCCGCGTCCACAGATGGGAGACGAATCCGGGGGTGAACCGAAGGGCACGTCCGTCCCGGGAGTCGCGTTCTCCGGATCCCGGCACTTGAAATTACTCTTCGAACACGATCTGCCCGAATTTTTCCGTGGTGTGAAAATCCAGAATTTCCGGAGGACTCCACGCCGAAAATTCGGTGTCGGGGCCGCCGTACTCTATCCGGCAGAGATTCGCCCGCCAGGTCTCGCCGGGCTGTGGCGGATGATTACCTGCGAAATGCAACTGAGCAAACGGGATGGCCGCCGTCACCACCCACCCGTCATTCTTCATCCGGGATGTCATTTGTAGCCCGGTACAATCCCATTCTGTGAGTGTCATAAGATCGCCGCGTCCGACACCGGCCCGGCCGTCGTCGTTCAGGACGATGGCATCCAGGATGACATTCCGGGGGGAGAAATTGAATTCATAGTAGTACTTCAAACCGGGAGCCGGCGCCAGAAAAAGTTCCACCACATCTTCTTCATAGAGGGGATCATCCCGCTCGGTATACGTGGCAACGATGGTGTCATCTTCCGCCTGATATCCCACGTAGAGATAGGTATCATCCCAGAGAAGTTTGCAGTGAGTCGACATCCCGGGTATCTCGCCTGATATGCAATCCAGCAGTTCAACAGCCTCAGCCCCACGCCACGGCCCGGTCACGATATTCTCCTCGACGGGGACCGGCTGTCCGGCTTTCCTGACATGATACGTCTTCATGATGCGAATCCTTTTTCTCTGAAAATTATCATCCGGCGCCATCCGTTATATCGCTGACGACTCTGTCAAGGAGGGTATCTACCGGAATCTCGGGCTCGCCGAACCAGTCAACCATTTTGCGGCACTCGCCGTGCACGGAATTTTCCGCGCCTCCGGACGCCCGATCGAATACCACTTCACCGGTCCCCAGCCGAGCCCGGATAGTCTCCGCCAGATCCCGCCTGGTCCAGATCCTGGGATGGCAGCAGTTGACAATGGCAGGCGGAGTCTCCAGGTATTGCAGCGACCGGACGGTAACCCGGACAAAATCTTCGTATCCTATCACCTGAATTCTGGCATCCGGATCCGGTCCCAGCGACCGCCCGGCAAGAATATCCTCGGCCATGTGCCTGATTACCCCGTGGCGTTCCGAATTCGCGTGTGCATATCGGATATGAATACCTTGGTTCCCGGAATGATATAAAAAATAATCGATGAGTTTTTCAATGGCATACCGGCTGCGCCCGTATTCGCTGTCCGGGAGGCAGGGCGTGGTTTCTGAGAACGGCGCCGGACCGCTTCCATACACGCTCAAGGTTGACCCGTTAATGATACCGGAGGTCTGCGCATACCGCTGTACCACCCGACCTACCCCATAAAAATTAATATCCCAGTACAGCTCCGGTCTGGATTTATCCCAGATTTCCAGGAACAGGTAGTTCGCGTCCGGTAAATCCCGGGGATCATCTTCGGTCACGTCAAACTGAATGGTCTCCACTCCGTACTCATCCAATTCTTTTCGAACGGCCGCCTGACTCATCCTGGCTGCGCCATAGATCGTCCAGCCTTCCTGCAACAGTGCTTTTGCCAGCCGGCGGCCAATCCGGCCGGTGACGCCGAGAATGAGCGCGGTCCTTTCCTTCATCCGGTACGACCCTGATTCAGCAGTTGGAAAGAGCGTTAATGTTTCGCAAGTAAAATGTTAATTCATTCCCGGGAAGAATGAAACAGTTCTTTCAGGATTGGCATGGCGTCCAGCTCCTCATCAGACAGCAAACCCCAGTCGATGCCGGATGGTGCCGGCGGCGGAGAAGCCACTTCAATGGTCTCCCCGGGAGTAATAATAACCGACACAGGGACGTCATGAGCATCCCGGGGAAAATCGTCGACCACCTGGAGGTCATGCACCGTCGTAGCCACAGGCACCCCGGTGTGCCCGAGTTCCCGCAGGATAGCATATTCGAGATCACTGTACCCATGCCCTTTGCCACACCGCTTGCCGGACCTGGTGACTGCAACCGAACCGGCCACTATCAGATCCATCTGTGGCAATTTCTTCAGCGGAACCTGTTCCATAAATCGCCGCCCCTTGCTCAGGCTTGCCGCTGCGGAATATTGGGATTCCGGAATATGCTCCGGGTCCAGCCGGTTAAATCCGCTGCGCAGGCGCGGTGTGGGCATATACACTGTAATCCCCTGTTCCAGCGCCTTCATACGCATGTATCGCTGCGGGGCATCCGGATTTACCTTGATCTGTTTCGCCGTCTGAAACATCGGATGGCGTAGCAAACGGGCTGCAGCTGCTTCGGCTCCCTCGAAGTTGGGAATCCGGTTGTGGGGAGGAAACGGAAACCGGGCGATCTTCTGTGACTGCATCGTGTCCCAGATATATGTGCGGAGGTCCCGTTTATTCTCAAATATGGCAGGTTGGTCTGTCATAAAATTCTGGTGAATCTCTCCTATCCCGAATAATTCATGAATAAATAGCACATCCCAGAGGGATCCCTTGCGGGATGAATAATTCGGGTTAAATTCTGTCACATGTTTCGCGAAATCCGGCAGCTGTAATAAATCATCTCCAGTAACTCGCGTAATTGCCTCCGCGCCAATACAGAGTCGCTTTGCTCGGTATCCCAGGCAGGATGGAGTCGGGCAAGTGCGGCCTCGATTTGCCAGGAATGATGGAAAGTCTTCCCTTGCAATTGCCGGAAAGACTGATATTGTTCCGGACTCATCAGCCTTTTGTTTACTCTGGTGGTATCGATCCGAAACGTATCAATCCGGGCCGCTTTAAAAATGCGCCAGAGTTCCATTTCATTAAAGTCCTCCTGCTGCCCCAGCGACTCTCTGAATTCTCCCGGATATCTGTACGTTCTCCCCTCCAGTGGTGTCAGGGGTTGTGTAGATATCCCTTTTTCCTGCAAATACGCGAGAACCTCGGCAGAGAGTTCATACGGTTCTTCGGCCACCACCTCCTGTTCGAACAGATTTTGAGCGAAGAACAGAGAGAGCAGGCTAATGAACCCGGCGATAAGTGGTGCGGTCACCCACCCGGAAGCGATCCGCCCCAGGACGCGGAACCGAATGCCCCGGGCTCCCCTTGCAATTGCCAGGCCCAGGATGGCTCCGACCACGGCCTGGGAGCTGGAAAGCGGAACCAGTGGCAAAGCGGGCAGGCCATGGAGAAGCAGCCACTGTTGCAATCCTTTGGAAGCAAACAGGAATAATACCAGTGATTGCGCGAACACCACAATAAAAGCCGTAATAGGTGTCAATTTCAACAGGTCATCGCCCACCGTCTGCATGACCCGGTATGAATAGGTATAAATCCCGATGCCGATGGCCAGTGCGCCCAAGAAAAACAGTTGCTGAGTCCCGGTAATGGTCAGCACCGCTCCGAGGTGGATATTTTGAAACGGGACAGCCGGCACAAAAACGCCGACCACATTGGCAATGTTATTCGCTCCCAGACTATAGGCGCCAAAAGCGCCGATAACGATCAAAGCCAGCCGGTTATAGGCATCCCGGTGCAACAGGTGAACCCGCCACTGAAGAACAGTAAAGCGTGCCAGGGTATAGAATAATGCCGCCAGGAGACCGGCAAGCACAGGCGAGATAATCCACGACACCACAATCTTTGTCAGCGACTGGAAATCGGTGGGGGTGCCACTGAAGATGTTCCATCCGATGATCGCTCCCACTATGGCCTGGGTTGTGGAAACCGGCAACCGGAGACGGGTCATCCAGGTAACGGCCAGTGCCGCGGCCAGGGCCACAGTAAACGAACCGGCCAGCGCGTTGACGGCTCCCAATTCTCCAAGCGTTTCAGTGGTCCCGGCTCCACTAATCACAGCCCCCAAAATCACAAACACAGCGGCGATGAGGGCAGCACTCCGGAATTTCACCATGCGGGTCGCTACGGCCGTTCCGAAGATGTTGGCGGCATCATTCGCGCCCAGTGACCATCCGAGAAATAAGCCGCTCAGCAGGTAAAACCAAATCATGTATCAGCTCATACGGAACGTTTGATTGCCGCAATCGATAACCGGTCACCCACCTCTTCGGCAGTATCGGAGATATGCTCGATGTCCTCGACACAATCTCGCAGATGCATTTTCAGGCTGAGATCTGCTATGGCCTCATCCTGAAAAATTTGTCGCTTAATACGGTTTGCAATGTCATCCACCTCTTTCTCAAAAAACAACACTCTGTTGGTCCCGTCCCTGACCTGTTCCACGTTGCGAAAATAGGAGCGGATGGTCGCAATCAATTCATCAATGCAGGTGCCCGAAACTTCAGCGAGATTCCGAATCATCTGGTGATATCGCCCCGGAAACTTCGGTGTTTCCACTGAGAGCATCATCAAGGTTTTCTTCGCAACATTCAATACGGCATCGGTATTCTCGATAATCCCGAGTACATCTCCGCGGGATTCTGGTATCAGTGTCTGAGCATAGAGATCGTTCTTGATCTCACGCCGCAATTCATCTGCTTCGCTTTCCACTGCATCGATCGACTTCAGACGGTCTTCGAATGCTTCCAGATCACTCGAAAGGTAATATCTTACCCCTTCCTTGAAAAAGAGCCCGCCCCGAACCACCAGATCCAGGTAGTCGTCAATTTTGGATTCCATTTCCTTGGTTTTTCTAAAAAGTACCGGCATGATTCAATGGATCTTATTTGAACCCAAATTCTCTAAGTATCCCAAAGGGATCCCTTAGGGAAAGCGATACTTCGCGAAGCTCGTATCGCTCAACTTAGGTTGAAGTTAATATTTTCCGCACATCTCCAAAATATAGAGCATATCTCACAAATCCGATAAAAACCTGCATCGGGGAATATCCGGTTGAAGAGTACGCCATTCATTTGTTAAGTGGATATAGTATGAGGTTCCCCGCGGTAAATATCAAGCCTTCCCGGGGATTGAAGATTAAAACAGTCCGGGATACCGGATAGACCGGCCAACTCAGGAAGAAAAGCGCTTCTCCTTCTCAGGAAAGCTGGTCGGCATACCGGTTGAGTTTGGTGAGATATTGGGATGCGAACTCATCCGCTTTTTGCTGAGAGGTGGCTTCCGCGTACACCCGGATAATCGGTTCGGTATTCGATTTGCGCAGATGCACCCAGTGATCGCTCCAGGTGAACTTCACCCCATCCTGGGTATCTATCTCGGCATCGGGAGCATTTTCCAGGACCTGCTGAAGCAGCTCATCCGGATCGACGTCTCCGATACTGACCTTCTGTTTGCTCATGACATACTGCGGCAGGCTCTCAAAATACTCCCGGAGTGCAGTGCCTTGTTCTGTCAGCTGCTGCAAAATAAGCGTGGCCGCCACCAGAGAATCCCGCCCCAGATGACTTTCCGCCAGGATGACTCCCCCATTCCCTTCGCCACCAATTGCTGCATCCAGCTGGGCCATCCGCTCGGTGACGTTAATTTCTCCGACCGGCGTCCGCACCACCTCAACACCATATTGTTCCGCCACCTTTTCAATCGCCAGGGTGGTTGACAGGTTGGTCACAACCGGCTTCCTGAGCATCGGTGAATCGACCCTCCGAAAGTAAGCCAGGACCGCATCAACTGCCATGACCAGGGTATACTCTTCTACCAGATACTCCCCGGTTGCGTCAACCAGACCGCACCGGTCCGCGTCGGGATCAACAACGATTCCCAGATCCGCTTTGTGTTTTTTCACCGCCGCACATAGCTGAAACAAATGCTCGGGACGCGGTTCCGGATTATGCGGAAAAATACCGTTGGGCACACAATTAATGGGAATGGCCTTACATCCTAACCCTTCCAGTAAGGCAGGCAGGGCCACAGAACCCGCGCCGTTGACAGCATCAATGACTACCCGGAATTCACGTTCAGCAATAGCTTCCGCATTCACCAGAGATAAATCCAGAATCGATTCGATATGTTCATCTATCGCACCGTGTACTTCACGAACCTCCCCAATCTGCTTCCAGGGAACGAATGAAAAATTCCTCTGCCTGAGTACATCAAATAACTCCTTCATCTCTTCACCGTTTAAAAACAATCCATCGGCAGCAACGAACTTCAGACCGTTCCACTCCTCAGGGTTATGACTGGCTGTCACAATAATTCCGCCATCCGCATCCAGCTGCTCTGTCATCAATTGTGCGGTGGGAGTCGGTGCGATGCCTATATCACAGACCTCAATTCCCATGGAGCGGAGCGTTGAAATCACAAGTTGACGAATAAGCGCACCCGTCGGCCGGCTATCCCGGCACACCACAACCCGGCCGCCATCAACCCATTGTCCGAACGCAGAGACATAATCGACTACCTTCTGAGGCGTCAGTCCGGAACCGACAATGCCGCGTATCCCCGAAATACTTTCTATTAATTCTCTACCCATTATTTACCCATAGGATTTATTTTTCAAATGAACATTTTCTATAGACCAAGACATATAACATCTGACTCCGATCGAGGAAGACATCCCTCCGGCACCTGTGCTCTCCGGCCTGGAAATTTTTGTAAAATCAGTACTCTTTCATCCAATAACCATCATAGCATTTTATTTACATACTTCATAGTTAAATATCCGCCTGCTCCACCTGCTTCTGATAGTCAGGATAGATCTCCCGGATCTCTCTGGTAAGCTTTAGAAATTCCCGGATGGTGAGTTCCTCTGCCCGCTTCCCGGTATCGAACACTAAACTGTCCGGGTCAAATCCTTCCAACGGGAGATATCTGAGGGCATTCCTCAGTGTCTTCCGTCGCTTCCCGAACGCCGTTCTTACCACCACCCTGTACAAATCAGGATCCGGGATATGCTGACTCCACCGCTGGTGCCATCGCAGGGAAACCATGGCGGAGGAGACCTTCGGTCGGGGGCGAAACACATTCCGGCTCACGGTAAATTCGTACGTCGCTTCCGCATAGGTTTGCAGCAGCACGGAGAGGATTCCGTATTCCTTGGTCATCGGTTGAGCCGTGATTCGCCGGGCAATTTCTTTTTGCACCATAACAAATGCATCCTCGATAAAATCGCGGGATGCAGTGAGATGAAATAACAACGGGGTGGTGATATTATAGGGTAAATTCCCCAACACCCGGACCGGCTTCTCCGTGGAGCCGGCGATGTCCGCGAAGTCCGTTGCCAGGATATCCTGGTGCCGTATCTCAATAGAGGTCCCTTCGCCAAACCGGTTCCGTAAATGTTCTACCAGGGTTTCATCCACCTCGATAGCAATCGTCTCTACCTCCAGTTCAGCCAGGTAATAGGTTAACGCACCTTCCCCCGATCCGATCTCCACCACCAGCTGGCTGCGCCGGGGCGAGAAGGTGTTGATAATTTTCCGGACCACATTATCATCCACCAGAAAATGCTGTCCCAGCGATTTTTTGGCCGTGTGTTTCATACCGGTAACCGGAAAAATTGTATTGCATTCTCGGTGGTGATCCGGGCCACTTCTTCCACCGGAATATTCTTGAGTTCGCTGACTTTTTCGGCGACGAACCGGACATATGCGGGTTCGTTGGTCTTCCCGCGATAGGGAACGGGCGCCAGAAAAGGTGAATCGGTTTCTACCATGATTTTACTCAGATCTAATCCCATGATGGCCTGCTCCACCGTTTTATTGCCGAAGGTCGCGATGCCGGTAAAGGAAATATGATAGCCTCTGCTTACCATGCGTTCCGCGAACGCCAGCGAAGAGGTGAAACAGTGCAGCACTCCGTTGCCCCTCCCATAGTCTGCCATCAGCGCCTCGAGATCCTCGTCGGCCTCACGGTTATGCACCACCACCGGCATATCCAGAGATTCTGACAATTCCAGCTGCTGGTGAAAAACCTCCCGCTGCTTTTCCCGTGGTGTATATTCTTTGAAGTAATCCAATCCCATTTCCCCCAGCGCCACCACTTTCTGATGAGCGGCCATTTCCTCGATCTGGTGCAGCCAGTCCGAAGGCAGGTCTTCGCAATCATGCGGATGCACCCCCACTGCAGCAAATACAGTTTCATACTGTTCTGCCAGGTGAATCGCTTGTCTGCTGGATTCCAGATCGATTCCCGGACACACAATATAGTTCACATCCGCTTGTATCGCACTGGAGATGAGCGCATCCAGATTCGATTCGTAGGTATCGAACTGGATGTGAGCGTGCGTATCTATAAGCATACGAATTTAATGCACAATCGACCCGGGAGGAAGGTCGTCCGGGATGGTCACCAGCGAGAGGATTTCCTCATTTTCAGCGGCTAACAACATCCCTTCGGAGACTTCTCCCATCAATTTGGCGGGCTCCAGATTCGCCACAACCACAATTCGCTTCCCGATCAGTGATTCAGTATCGTAATGCTGGGCAATACCGGCGACGATCTGTCTGGTTTCTTTCCCCAGATCAATCTGTAATTTCACCAGTTTATCAGCCTTCGGCATCTGTTCGGCTTCCGTGATCACTGCTAACCGGAGATCGAGCTCCTGGAAGGTCTTGAATGAAATGTTCTCTTTGAATTTCGGAATGTCCACGGCGGCCTCCTCTTCTTCCCTCTGTTTCACTCGACTCTGAATTTTATCAATTTGGGCTTGTATTACGTCTTCATCGTATTTGACGAACAGAATTTCCGGCTCATTGAGGTCGTGCCCCGGCTCAAGGGAAAATTCAGTGGCTTGATCCCACTGTTGTTCCGGGAGCGACTCCTGAATATTCAGCATCCGCCACACTTTCTCGGAAGAAAAGGGCATAATCGGGTGCATCAGGAGAGCCAGCGTCCGAACGGTCTGAACCGAATAAAAGATCGTGGTGGCGCAATCCCGGGGATCGGTTTTACGAGTTTCCCAGGGCGCTTTATCATTGAAATACTTGTTTGCCGCTTTTGCCGCCAACACAAATGCCCGCACCCCGTCGCGAAATCGAAAAGTATCGAAGGCATCGCTAATTTCGTCGCCTGCCTTTTCCAGCGCAGTTATGAGCTGTTCTTCCAGCGGCCCCGGGGATCCCGGTTCCGGAACCACCCCTTCGAAATACTTCTGCGCAAATTGTAACGTCCGGTGAATAAAATTCCCCACGATATCCGCCAGCTCATTGTTATTCCGGGATTGAAAATCTTCCCAGGAGAAATCCGTATCCCGGAGTTCCGGCAGCGTACTCGCCAGGGCATAGCGGAGCGGATCCGGCGGGAAATCTTCGAGATAATCCTCCAGCCAGACTGCGATATTCTTACTGGTAGAAAACTTCAACCCTTTCAGGTTCAAAAACTCATTTGCCGGCACATTCTCCGGTAAAACATAGTCCCCGTGGGCCATCAGAATCGCCGGGAAAATAATGCAGTGAAATACGATGTTATCCTTGCCGATGAAATGAATCAGCCGGGTATTCTCATCCTGCCAGTATTGCTTCCAGAGATCCGGCTTGCCCTGCTGTTCCGCCCATTCCTTGGTAGAGGAAATATAGCCGATGGGCGCATCAAACCAGACGTATAAAACTTTATCGCCTGCTTCCTCCAGCGGCACCTTGACTCCCCAGGTGAGATCTCTCGTGACCGCCCGGTCGGACAATCGCTGATCCAGCCAGCCTTTCACCTGGGCGAAGACGTTGCTCTTCCAGTTGCCTTCCTGCGGCAGAATCCACGCTTCCAGCTGGTCCTGGAGATCGCCGAGAGGCAAGTACCAGTGGGTGGTCTCTTTGACTATCGGTTCGGTTCCGGTGAGGGCGCTTCTGGGATGCTTTAACTCCGTGGGGGAGAGGGAGGTGCCGCACTGCTCGCATTGATCGCCGTAGGCCTCCTCATAACCGCATCTCGGACATTCGCCGATGACGTATCTGTCCGGCAGAAACATTTCCTTTTCCGCATCGTACAGATGTTCTTCGGTCTTCTTCTTGAAAATGCCCTTCTCATGGAGTCTCAGGAAAATATCCTGGGCGGTTTGATGGTGAACAGGCAAGGAAGTGCGACTATAGTTATCGAAGCTCATTCCGAATGCTTCAAACGCCGCTTTGTTCTTATAATGATATTTGTCCACGATTTCCTGGGGAGCCACGCCCTCCTTTTCTGCCTTCAGAGTAATCGGAACACCGTGCTCGTCTGAGCCACAGATATAAATGATGTCCCGCCCCTTCAGGCGACAAAACCGGGCATAGATATCAGCCGGAAGATATGCGCCGGCCAGGTGCCCGATATGAATCGGTCCGTTCGCATACGGCAATGCACTGGTAATTAAATAGCGTTCCGGTTCCATTGGAATCAGTGTTATTTTGCTTCTTCAGATGAATCAGAGTGCTGATGGATTGCTGACAGGGGTTTCTCGATCAACTCGGCCCGATCCAGCAGCCAGAAGTGAACGATATCGTTAAAGATATCCACCGAGGTGACCCTCGCCGTGCCTTCGGTGAGTTTAATCTCATCTCCCACATCCGGAAACTGTCCGATTTTTTCTTCGTAATACTCGTGTTCATAACGCAAGCAGCATTTCAACTTGCCGCAGACCCCGGTTAATTTGGAAGGATTCAACGGCAATCCCTGCTCTTTGGCCAGTTGGGTATTCACCGGCTCAAAATTGTCGATAAACGAGGAACAGCAAATTCTGTTACCACAGACCCCGATCCCATCATGTCGCTTTGCCTCATCGCGCACCCCGATCTGCCGCATCTCAATCCTCGTACGGTACACAGCTGCCAGATCCCGCACTAACTGGCGAAAATCGATGCGTTCATCAGCCGTGTAATAGAACATAATTCGTTTGCGGTCGAACTTAAATTCCACGTCGGTCAGTTTCATATCCAGATTGAGCGCTTCAATCCGTTCCTGACAGATGTGCCAGGCCTCTTCTTCCTTTTCCTGGTTGTCAATCAGATGCGCATAGTCGGAGGGGGTAAATTTCCGGATCACCCGCCGGTCGGTGCTGGCGGCTCGTTCACTGTTGGGACAGACAAACGTTACAATGCCGTTATCCTTGCCCCCGTCTTCCGTCTCCACGATAACCTGATCGCCCCGTTCAAGTCTGTCCCGTTCATCATCCGGCCCATACCGAAAGCAGCCCCGACGCGAGCCTTTGAATTCAACAAAAACGGTCTGTATAGTATCTGTGATTGCTTCCATATTGTATACCTTTCAGATTCCCTCGAATCGCCAGATGCAGTTGTATCTGCATACTGTACAACGCAAGGCGAATATAGACGTTTCGTTGGGTGAAATCAATGGCATTCTCCAGCAAAGCCTGTATCGTCGCGTAATCCGCCGTCGGATAATACTCAATGAATCCCCGGATTTTCTCAATCATTTCCGGGAAGATTAGTTGATGCAGATTTTCCGTTTCAGCCCAGACCTGCGCATCACGAAACCACATCTGGAGTGACGCCACAAACCGCCTGAATTCCAGGGGAGAGCCTCGATATGTGGACTCCAGCAGATCTACCTGCCGTTTTATTGGTAATCCGTCTCCTTTCATAACCGCCCTGATAAACTCAAGAATTGCCTCTGCCTGGGCGTCCGGATCCCGTTCTGCCAGGGCCAGCGCAAAGCCAAAATCGCCATCCGCCAACCGGGCAATTTTTTCTATGACCGCCTCCTGTTTCAGCTGGGTGTGTTCTTGTACACCGGCGGCAATCTCTTCCCTGGTTAACACCCGAAACGGCACCGGCTGGCATCTTGACCGGATAGTGGGAGGCAGGAGATGTTCGGCACTGGTACAAAAAATAAAACTGGTCTCTGCCGGCGGCTCCTCCACCACTTTCAGAATTGAATTAAACGCCGCGGTATTCATGCGTTCCGCCTCGAAGATGAGCACCACCTTTCGTCCTGCCTCAGCCCGGCCCAGATGAATGGTTTTCTGCATTGCCCGGACACTGGAAATCCTGATGTCCTGAGCCTTTTCTATCCGAATCTTATGGTAGGGATTCCGACTTTTCGCTTCGATGGCTTCCTGAATACTTTGGATAACCGACTCGCTGAGTCCCTTTAACGGATCGCTTTTATCCCCGGAACCACCTCCGGGAAGCGCGAAAAGTAAATGCAGATTCGGATGCTGCAGATGCCGCATCTGTTTACAGCCCGGACATGCACCGCAGGGTTTCTCCTCCGCGGACTGGCAATTCAGAATAGCGGCGAATTCCATCGCCATGGCTTCCTTGCCGGTGCCCTCAGGTCCCTGGAACAGATACGCGTTTGCATACCGGCCGGTGTAATCGACAGTATGCAGCATTTCGAGAATTCTTCTCTGGCCGATAACCGGAAATAATGTATTCATGAAATCTTTGCTAACCAGATCTCCGGATTTAATTTTTGTTTATTCCCCCAGATCTCGAAATGCAGCTTCGGTCCTTCCAGAGAACCGGAATCACCGACACTGGCGATGATATCGCCTGTTTCGACGTATGCATTCTGCGTGACCTGAATATCGATAACGTGTGTATACACAGTATAGAACCCGTCTCCATGATCTATGATGATCGTATTCCCGAACCCACGTAACCAATCAATCCGTGTTACGACTCCGTCCAGCACTGCTACAACTTCCGTGCCTTTTGCTGCGGCAATGTCAATACCGGGGTTCTCGGTCGTGGTTTTCAGTTTGGGGTGTTGAAATTTCCCAAATCTGGCAATGATTTCACCCCGGGCAGGCCACGGGAGCCGCCCCCTCAGGCTGAGAATATCAACGGTGCTCTCTCGCATAACAATTTCCCGCTGATCTTCTACGGATTCTTCCCGCTCTCGCTGAATCCGCTCCTGTTCCATATTCGCGATCATCCGCTCTATTTCTCTGGCAGCCTGCTCTCGCTCTTGAATGGCCTGTTGATGGGATTCCACATTGTTGCGGACTTCGGCAAGCAGCATACTTCGCCGGCCCTGATCATTTTCCAATCGCCGCTGCTCACGCCGTTTCTCCACCAGCAGCTGCTGCTGCTCTTCCATCTCGCTCCGGAGTTGAGTTCTATCAACCTCAATCTCCTGCATGGTGTTCATAATGGCGTGAAAAAGTGTCCGATCCGCTTCGTTGATTACCTTGATATATTTATATCGATACAGTGCCTGGTTCATCGATTCGCTGGTCAGCAGCAGCTCCAAATCATTCAACCGTCCCTGTTTGTAAATATGCACCGCCCGCCGGGCAAAGCGCTCCTTGAGTTCAGCAACCTTCGCCTTATTCTCCTCCAATCGGGTGTTTAATGTAGCTATCTTCGCTTCCCGTTCCTGCTGAGCGTGCTCCATCTGCCGAATCAATTGCTGCGTATAACTGATATCCTTCTCCAGGATGTTCAGTTGTTCCACCAGGGACTGTTCTTGCTGTTTCGCGGAGTCCAGCTGTTTCCGGAATTGGCTGATCTCTTCCTGGAGCTGTTCTAATCGCTGGGATTGCGATTGAATACGGGTATTAATGGACTGCGCTGAACCAACATCCAAACGAACAAATGCTGCCAGAAATAGACACACCAAACCAATCATAATTAGACGCTTAACCATAAGGTATGAAAATAGAAACCAATACAAGGACATTCAACGATTTTGATTCCCGGGAGTCAGTTGAAGAGGAATTTGAATAACCACGAATGACACGAATTGACATGAATACCGCCCCGCACCACCCAACTCAAGGTCCTTAGGGATATGAGTACATTCGTGCACAGACTTACATTACCAAGTGGGTATCTTTCATCTGTGTTTCCAATATACAAATCTCTCTGATATGGAATCTCCGTTCTTAAGTTCTTCTCCTCCGTTATCCCCCGCTACGCTCTGCGCCATGCGCTTTGCCGTAGGTCTTTCGCCGTCTGCCATTTGCCTCTTCCATGCTGCCAACCGCAGGCAGAGCGGTGAGACGGGGCCCTCTTTACTCTCTCCTCTTTTCTATTTTTTCTTTTTTCATTTGTGTCCATTTGTGAAATCCGTGGTTCCCGTTTTTGTCATTCGTGGTTTCCGGATTTTCTCAGTATTAGTAGCCTCCATGATACCATGAGATCAGGTTCCCCTTTTATTCTCCTTGACTTTGCCGGAAGAGCGGTAGTAATTTTTTCAGAATCTTTCAACCGAAGATAATATCATGAAGTTTCCAATCTGGGAAAATATTTTTCAGAAACCCACTGAAGAATCCGCTACGGTCCTGGCTCTGAAGGGTGTTCCCATTTTTCAGAACCTGGATAGAACCGAATTAAGAGAAATCGAACGGCTGGTGCACCAGAGAGAATATACTGCCGGCGAACGTATTTTTACCCAGAGTCAGCCAGGACTTGGCATGTATATTCTGCTGACCGGGAAGGTAAGAATCTTCCAGGACGAGGACGGGGAACAAATCGAGCTGGCAAGATTGTCCCGGGGGAACTTTTTTGGTGATATGTCTCTCCTCGACGAAGCGCCCCGGTCTGCTACGGCAGAGGCCCTTGAGCTGTCCCGGGTGATTGCCTTCTTTCGCCCGGATCTGATGGATTTGCTGGATCGACAACCCCGCACCGGAATCAAGGTTATCAGAGGTGTGGCGGGGGTGATGGCTGCCCGGCTTCGTGCGCAAAACGATGTCTCCCGTGAACTTCACGAACAGGTGACCGCGTTGGAACAAGAAGTTGGTCAACTCAGGTCTCAACTCACGAATCAATCCTCCTGATTTCCTGTGGATCAACCTGCCCATAGAGTCATTTCTCTGGATACCACACTGCTGCGCAACTTGCTGAAGTTCTTTCTGCTGCTGGTGCTGGCTTACCTTTTTATTCAGATTTTCCCTTACATCGCAAACGTGTTGACCCTGGTGCTGGTCTCCATTCTGTTTTCCACCATTCTATCCCCGTTTGTCAATATGATGGAACGGCGGAGCATTCCCAGAGCAGCGGGAGCGCTGCTCGTACTGCTGGGATTCGTCTTCGTGGTTACTATCGCGCTCCGGTTTCTTATCCCGGTGATTCGGGAGCAGGCCCTCGCCATTCACGATCTAATTCAATCGCAGCGTCCGGCAGAACTGCTCACGCAATTTCAACAGTGGATCACCCGGAAAATTCCTTTCCTCAGTACGGGAAAATTCCAGGATTTTGATATCTCCGGGAAGGTGAACGCCTTCATCGGTGAGTTTGTCTCCGGAAGCGTGTCCTTCCTCTTCAACGTTGCCGGGATGATTTCATCTTTTTTTATCGTCCTGGTGATTACGTTTCTGTTATTGAAGGATAGCCGGAAATTGAACAAAGGCCTGATCAGTCTGATCCCCAATCGGTATTTCGAACCCGGGCTGAGTCTGTTCTACAAAATACAGCAACAGCTGAGTAATTACATCCGCGGCCAGCTGACTGATGCGCTCATTATAGGCATTCTGTCCATTATCGGATTATGGATCTTACAGATTAAGTATTTTGTATTTATCGGCCTGATCGCCGGGTTAGCCAATTTAATCCCATATATCGGTCCCGTGGTCGGGGCTGTTCCCGCGATGATGATTTCCATCATTAATAATCCGGGTGAACCGATTGTGCTGCTGTATATCGCAGTGATGTTTGCTATTGTGCAGATGATAGACAACTCAGTCGTGTCGCCCATGGTGATGTCCAGAAGTGTCAACATTCACCCCATTACAGTTATCGTGATTATTATTATCGGCGGCAATTTGATGGGCGTGTTCGGGATGCTCATTGCCGTCCCTGTCGCCGGGATTACGAAGGTGACCATCCAGCAACTCATGTGGACAATTAAGCATTATCGGGCGGGTTGAATCGTCCCGGCTTACAGTGGTTGACACTGCTGCAATGGGCCCCATTGCGATCGGACGGATCTCTCCGCCAGTCCTTCTTTATACTTGCTCAACGGAGGCAGTCCGAAGTAACCGGTGAACCCGTTTGAGATCGAGGAGCGATGCACCGCGGAGTTGATGGAGATGTCGCCCGGGAAGATAACTCCGGCTGAACACCAACATAACCGCCCCGATCAGGGCGGGAGCTGCAACATTGATCACAAATATTAAGAAGGGAATCGTGGTACTCATTTCAGGGGAGACTCCGAACGGCGTGAGCAGCATCACCGCAGCGGATTCCCTGAGACCGAGCCCGGCCAGCGTCACCGGCATGAGAATAATGGTCAGAATAATGCTCACCACCGAAACCGTCTCCGGAAAGGTTAATCCGGCTTCTTGCAGAAAAAGATAATACTGGAGAAAAATGAGACTCAACGTCACGGCCGCCAGCGCCATCTGCACGAGCAGTGGTTGCCGCTTACAGAGTTCTCGGGGCAGATGAGATTTTATCACCGTGTTCGCAAATATTCGATTCCAGAGAATGAGACCGAGCAGCACGGCCCCGAACATCACAATACTCACGTACAGAAATTGAGGATACAGCCAGGAAAACCCCACTACAAACAGGAGCAGGAGTGCGAATACAAACCCGAGTTTTTCATAGACATACACAGCAAAACGGGAAGCAGGCGTTCCCTGCACGAAAATCATTTTCCCGATTTCGCCCTGATTTCCGGGCAGGATAAAACGAAAGGAATATCCCATCCAGAAAGCCCGGAATATGCGAACGGCCGACTGAGCCAGACCGCCGGTTCGAAGGATAACCGAAAATCTGATGAACTCCACCGCCCATTGTGCCATGGCAAGAAGGAAAATGTAAAAGACGGTGGTGGTATGCCCGGCCACAAAAGCCCGGACTTCGCGGAGGTCAATCTGGTGGAGAATCCAGTAAATGATGCCCAGACTGATAATTCCTTTCAGTATCCTGACAAGTAATTTCCGCATCAATTGTTCCTTCAATTTCCCCTGCGAAGCCTTATTTGAACCTTATTAATCTTAATTTCCGTTGATAATTTTGCTTATCATTATCTATCCTGAATAATTCGGGTTATAGATGAGCATGCTTGCAAACCGGGAGGAGGACAGAACATATTGGAATGGAAATGCATGTAATATACCTTGGGCATATATTCCAAAAATTTTTCGATTGTCCCGGCAGAAGCCTCATTTTTTCTTTGTCCCGGAGGTATCTCCTCGAGGCGTTTTTCAAATAGACTCAATATCTCGATATATAACTATTATCGGCGATAACGGCCGCCTTTCCAGGTAAAACTACCGAAAATCCCTTTCACAACAGAGACAAATATAAAAGGAATATGCAAGGTCTGCATCCCGAGATAATATCCGGGGGGGAGTTTCAAACCCAGTTTCCGATACCCAGAGATGAGATACATGGTGTCTGGTATCACTTTCATCCCGGCAGCCACCATAAAAAATAATGGATTGAATACCCCCCAGATCACTGCAAGAGGATAGAACAGAAGCCCGGAGTAGAACACAAAAATCAAACTTCCGAGAACCACCACCTTTCCCGAACCATGTCCGACTTTTGAAGCCCAGCGAGCCCGTTGATTGATTGTCTGTCCGATGGTGGACTGCGGCACCGTTCGCACACGTGACTCCGGATTGACGAGAAATTTCAATCGGTATCCCCGTTGCGCCGCCGTGTGCGTCAGAAAGAAATCATCCCCGGAGATGACAGAATCCTTCACCGCTTCGTTCCCGGCGTTTTGATAAAGTGTCCGGTTGAAAACCATATTATTCCCGTTTGCTGATAGCCCGATGCTCCGGGCAATCCCTCCCGCCGTAACCAGATGTTCAGAAACGTGTTCAATGTTTTGCATCGTCTGCCAGGCTTTTTCAAACCAGGACCGATAGGACGTTTTTTCAAAGACAGTGGCAGCTGTGGCGATTCCCAGCGACGGCTCGGCTGCTGCCGCATAAGCCCGCAACCAGTCCGGATGATGTGTGCAGTCGGCATCCGTGGCAGCGACAAATGGTGTGCTGAGAGAGGAGACCGCAGTCAACAAAGCGTGCTTCTTCGGCGAAATCCCTTCCGGAACCTCCGGGATAGTCATCACCCGCAGATTCGCAATCTCGCCGGTGAGTTGTCTGAGAATGTCAGGGGTGTGATCTTCTGACCGATCATCGGCTACCACAATCTCATACCGATCATTCGGATAATTCTGGGCGGACAGGGATCGTACGGTGTCCTCGATATGCTCTTCCTCATTCCTGGCAGCCACAACCACAGCGATTTCCGGGAGTTCCGATTCCGGAGGAAGTGATACCGAATGCAATTTCACCAGGCCGCACAGGAAGTAGAACAGGGAACCCGCATACAGGAGACCGGTGATCAAAATCAACGTGTGAATAATACTTATCATGATCTCCTGATCCTGAGCCTATTTAGAGAAAACGTCTCGAATCCGCCGCGGCGGAGCCTCCGAATATCCATGAAACACCGAGTCGTTGAAATTCGATATTCAATTGGCCCGCTGCCTGTCCCGATTTGAAACTTTCGATCCGCCGGCGCGCATGTGATTTCGAAAAAGTTTCATTATCGGGGCTGCCGACTGCCCATTGCCTCTATGGCTATGCTCGATGACCGCGAACAATTCTCTTACTTGATCGATTCCCGCAAAACTCAAGTCCATATCGCCGCACTCTCCATGACTGTTGCAAATTAAACCTGTTAATATAGACGTATTTTTCGGGAGATAACACCGATTTATTCGGCCGGTCTGAGTGCTACTCCGAGATATTTCCTGGAGAGTACGCGCAGAAAGGATGTCTTTCTGATGCGTACTCCTGAATTTTCCCTGCAAAAATCTGCCGGAATGAAATGCACGACATTTCCTGAGTTCGTCATATCTCCTTTTGTCGCTTTTTGAACGCCCAATCCAAAAAAGAATTCCCGCATACGTGGCTGAATTTCATTGGAACCATGGCACTCATTTTCTATTTTAATATTTAAAGTGAATAATCCGGGGAAGTCTGTGCAGATTGTATTCTATATTATCATGTGGATTGGTATGTCGCTCGCAGTGCTGGTAATCCCACTGGGCATTCCCGGAACGTTTTTTATCGCCGGGTTCTCTTTGCTGGAAGGCGTGTTGACTGATTTTGCACATGTCACACCTGTTCTGGTGATCGTGTTATTTCTTATAGCGATTGCGCTGGAAGGCCTGGAATATATCATTACCGGGGCGTCCGCCCGCAAATATGGGGCTTCCAGAGCCGGGATTTTCGGTGCCGTCGGAGGCGCTGTTCTGGGGGCTGTGTTCGGCTCCGCGCTCCTCCCCATTGTCGGTACGCTGGTGGGGACGCTTGCTGGTGCTTATCTCGGGGCGGTGCTGGTGGAACTGGCCCGCACGAACTCCAGTTCTATCGCCCTGCGTGCGGGACTGGGAGCTTTTCTGGGAAGCGCCGGCGGCAAACTGGCGAAAGTAGTCGGAGGAATTGTGATGCTGATGCTGATCATCCGGTCATTTATACAGGCCTGACTTGTGTCGGAAAATATAGGGAGCAGATCATCACCGGAGTACCCGGTACTGTTATCTTCGACATATGTCTGACAACTACAAATATAAAATTCATGAAGCATACACGAAAAATAAAAATTCCACTGTTCTTTGTATTGCTCGGATCGATGCTGTGCTCTGCCCTGGCTCCCGGCGATGAAAAGCCGTATGACTTCGCCATTGCCCGACTTCATTACGACGGCGGCGGGGATTGGTACAGCGATCCCAGTTCGCTGCCAAACCTGATTTCCTATCTTCGTACCAAAACCGGGCTGGATGTTCGTCCGGAGGAGGTACGTCTCAAGCCTCAGGATCCCCGGCTCTTTCTCTATCCATATCTGTATATGACCGGACATGGGAATGTGCGATTCACCCAGGAGGATATCGCCCGTCTTCGCGAATACCTGACCAACGGGGGTTTTCTGCACGCCGATGACAATTACGGAATGGATGAATCGTTTCGCCGGGAAATGGAACGGATCTTTCCGCAGAAGGATTGGGTGGAGCTGCCTTTTGATCATCCCATTTACCATCAGCAATATGCGTTCCCGGACGGACTGCCGAAGATTCATGAACATGACGGCGAGCCGCCCCAGGGACTGGGACTGTTTCATAACGGCCGGCTGGTAGTGTTCTATACTTACGAAACCGACCTCGGCGACGGATGGGAGGATTCCCATGTGCACGAAGATACTCCCGAAAAACATGAAACTGCACTAAAGATGGGAACGAATATCGTCCTGTACGCATTAACACACTAGAATTCCAAGCATCCAGGTATACATAATGCCGGAATCACCACACACTCAAATTCGACAGACTCTCAGGAAATTCCGAACCTCGCTGGCTGTCGAGCATCTGAAAATCGGGGTGCTTGTTGCTCTTATTTCCGCCGTCCTGGCACTGGGGCTCACTATTACTGCCGAAACGCTCTGGTACTTACCTCCGTCTACCCGAACAACGTTTCTGCTCATCGGTGGCGGCATCTTTACCTTCCTGCTCTTCTCGACCGGACTCTGGCTGGGGCTATTAACCTCCGGAACGCTGCCGAAATATACTGATCGCTCCCTGGCGAAAACCCTGGGGAAAGCCTTTCCTTCCGTTGGGGATCATCTGACCAATGCTCTGGCTTTACTGCATGAACACAACAAATACGGGTATTCCGAAAATCTGATGCAGGTCAACCTGCGGCAAGTTGCGGAGAAACTCCGTCCCCTGAATCCGGAGGAGGCCGTTTCTCCCCGACCGCGGAAGGCGCTGTTTCGGTTACTCTCTGTCCTGACTCTCTTCTGGCTGGTGATATGGATGCCATTCGCAAAATCTACGTTACAGGGAGGACTCAGGGTTCTCCACCCCAACCAGGAATTCGCCGTACCCCGCCCGTTTGAATTCGAGGTTACACCCGGGAATCTCCAGGTGCTGGATAGTGATTCGCTTACCATTTCTGCCTCTGTTCACGGGGAACAGCCGGAACAGGTCCACCTCACAATTCAGCGGGGCACCGAAACTCATACCCAAACCCTCACCCCGGATACTGATGGAACATATACCCATACACTCAACGGAGTGCACCAGGATTTTCAATATTATTTCCATGCACCATCGCCACGCTGGTGGGATCGCTGGGGCGAACTCCGCTCGTCTGCTTATCGGGTCCAGGTCATCAGTCGACCACAGATCCAGTCGCTGGCGATTCATCTGATCCCGCCATCCTATTCCGGATTGCCGGAACGGGATCAGGAGGTGACCTCCACTGAGATCGCCGCGTTAAAAGGCACCAGAGTACAAATATTTGCCCAATCAAATAAACCGGTTCGATCCGCAGGCGTGGTCTTTCAGCGCAGCAATGACACCGTAGAAATGGACATCGCCTCAACACAGCTGCAGACAGAAATCCCTCTGGTCAACCCGGCAGAATTTTCTCTGTGGCTGGAGGACCATCAGGGGATCACCAACATCAATCCCGCCGTGTATCAACTGGTGCCTCTGCCGGATGAATTCCCCCGGGTGCAGATCGTTCAGCCGGAAGGGGACGTGGATCTGGGTGATAACCTGCAAATTCCGCTGACGCTCAACCTGCAGGATGATTATGGCTTTTCCCGGCTGGCCATTCAATACCAGGTGCAAAAACCCGCTGCCCTGGATCGGGATAGCACCTGGAAGCTACACACACTGTCGCTGGAAACGAACGATAATCATGCTCTGGAATATCGTTATCTCTGGGACTTAAATGCCCTGAATCTCTCCCCCAGGGATCAGGTCCGGTATCGGGCCGCACTGTGGGACAATGACAGAGTGTCAGGCCCCAAGGTCAGTTATAGCAAGACTTTGCTGGCGCGGTTTCCATCCCTGGGAGACATGTTTGCGCGCGTTCAGCAGCAATCGGGCTCGATAGCTCAGGCAGAAGATATCGCCGAACAGGTGGAACGTATCAAGAAGCAAGTGGACCAGCTCACTCTCGAAATGCAGAAGAAAGAAGAGGTGACCTGGCAGCAGCAGCAGCAGGCAGAAAATATTATCAAATCGCATGAAGATCTGAAAAACCAGCTGGAGAAGATCAGTAAAGAGCTGGATCACATGCTGGAGATGGCCGAGAAACATCAACTCTTCTCCGACCAGGTGATGGAAAAATACCGGCAGCTGCAGCAGTTGTTTCAAGAAGTGATGACCCCTGAGCTGGAAGAGGCGTTACAAAAACTCCGGCAATCCCTGGATCAAACGGATCCGGAGGAAGTGCGGCAGGCAATGGAGGATCTCCAGATTTCGGAGCAGGAGTTAACCCAGAGCATTGACCGGGCGATGGAGTTATTTCAACGGGTGAGAATTGAGCAGCAGACCGATGAAATGGTGAAGCGCATCAACGAGCTGGTTGAACAACAAACGGAAATCAATCGCCGGGCAGATTCGAGCACAGCCAATCCGAACGCGCTGGGTCAGCAAGAGCAGCTGGCCGCCGACGAGTATGAAATCACCGCGCAGAAGATGGAAGGCCTGGCCCAATTGATGGAAGAAGTTCCGAACCTGCCGGCCGATGCACTGCGCAAGGCCCTCGAAGATGCCACAGGCGATTCCATCCTGCCCAATATGCGCCAGGCACAGCAGCACTTCCAGCAGGGCGAACTTCAACAGGGGCGTCCGCCTGCGCAGCGGTCTCAACAGGGATTGGAACAGCTCGCAAACCAGCTTCAGCAGACCCAGGAATTACAGCGCCGGCAGATGATGGCGGAGGTCATGGATGAGTTCCGATCCGTCCTGCGGGATGTCTTGTCGCTTTCACAACAGCAGGAAGAGCTGTTCAATCAAACCCGGCCGCTGGAGAATAAAAGTCCCCGGCTTGGTGAACTGGCCGATCAACAACAGAACCTGCAGGTGAATCTGCAGCACGTGGTCTCGAACCTGGTGAGATTATCCCAGAAGACCTTCGGTGTGACCAGAGATATTGGCAAGGCGCTGGGTGAGACGGCTTCGAATATGCAACAATCCTTACACCATTTATCCCAGCGTCAGGCAAACAATGCCGCCAACACGCAATCCCAGGCCATGACCGCGTTGAACGAGACGGCCCAACAGATTATTGCTTCGATGGACGGCCTCCAATCACAGCAGAGCAGTACCGGCTTCGAGAATTTTCTCAAGCAGATGGAAGAACTGACCCAACAGCAGCAGGGAGTCAATCAGCAATCATCGCAATTCGGCATGTCCGGGCAGCCTTCCATGGCGCAGCGGGCTGCAATGCAGCAGCTGGCCTCCCGGCAGATGTCCATCCGGCGCTCCTTGCAACAGCTGCAGCAGGCGCTGGATAATTCCGGTGGACGCAGCGGGCTCGGTGACCTGGGGAAAATAGGGGAGGATATGGAAGAAGTCGCAAAAGACTTACGGCAGGGCGAATATCAACGCAAAACACAACAGCGCCAGCAGCAAATATTATCCAGAATGCTGGATGCCCAGAAGTCAATCCACAGCCGGGATTACAGCCGGGAACGACAGTCCGCAGCCGGTGAAGATGTGGAGCGCGCCGGTCCCGCCGGCCTCCCCGCTGATTACGGAGAACGCCGGAATGTGCTCCAGGAGGACCTGGATCAAGCCCTGCGCGAAGGTTACAGCCGCTCCTACGAACAGCTCATTCGAGAGTATTTTGACCAGCTGGGGCAAAGAAACCGCGAACCCGATAACAGCGAATAATAGAAAACAATGTATTACCTTCTCCGAAACCGAAAGCACCGGATCATTATTACGCTGATTTCCCTCCTCGTACTGTGTGCTAACGGCTTCATTCCCAGCGCTGCCGCACAAGACAGTGTACGGCCCATCCCCCTGCAAGAACCGCAGATTGTCAGCGAACTCCAGCAGCAGCTCCGCCGGGCGAATCTGTTGGAACGGCAGGGACAACTGGAGGCGGCCTCGGCTGTTTATCGCCGGTTATATGAGGAGCATCCGGACAACGATCAGATTTATCAAAGATATCGGGATCTTCTTATCCGGATGGGCGATTACGGTATGGCCGAATACCTGATTGCCGAACACCTGAAAAAATCGCCCTATGATCTGACTTCGCTCGTCCGGCTTGGTACTATCTATTATCACCAGAATGACAAGGAGAAAGCCATCCGGCAGTGGCGAAGCATCCTGGAGAGTCTGGGCAAAACGCCACGAACCTATCAGCAGGTCATCAGTACCATGCTGCGGAACGGGCTGCTCCGGGAAGGCACGGAACTGATCAAAGAAGCCAGAACCACCCTGGAGCAACCAGGGTTTTTCTCACTGCAAATGGCCTCCCTGTATACCTCCCGGATGGATTACCAACAGGCTGCCGAAGAATATCTGCTCTATTACCTCCATCGCAGCAAGAGAGACGAGAATTTTCTGGTGTCCCAATTGTCCCAGTTCCCGGATGAGCCGGAAGTTCATACCCAGGTCCGGCGGGTCTTACACCAGGCGATTGAGGCGCATGCCAGTGATAATAAACTGCGCAAGGTCCTGGCGGATTATCTGTACCGTATCCGGGATTATGATGCAGCTCTGGCTCAATATCAAAAACTGGAAGCAATGGAGGAGACCTCGGGGAAACATCGCCTGGCAGTGGCGCATCATCTCCTGAGTGACGGTGAATACGATCATGCACTGCAGCTGTATCAATCTCTGTTGAATAACTCCGACTTACCGAAATACGAACTGCTGCTCGGGTACGCAGAGGCCGGCTATCGTCAGATGCTTAATCGCTATTCTCGCACTCGTCCTGAGATGATATTCAGCCAGAACACTCTCTGGGAAATCGACTTCGTTATCATCCCGGAAGATGCCGGTTCGAAGTTATCACAAATTGTCTCGGACTACCAATCGGTGAGTGAAATGGTTCCTCATACCCCGGCGGGAATGATTGCCGAATACCGGCTCGGGGAACTCTATCTCCGCCTGGGGAATGACTTTGACCGGGCTCTCGAGTATTTCTCCCGCTGTGCCGCTGATTCCGGCCATCCCAGAAAAGCCGAAGCCCTGAGGAATATCGGAGACTGCCACCTGGCAAAAGGTGACCTGAGAGCAGCTCGAGATCACTGGCAGACGGCCCTGTCATCGCTGCCCAATCAGAAGAATTCTCTGCGGAATAATATGTTGCTCCGGATTGCAGGGACCTATCTGTATGAAGGCCGCTTATCCCGGGGCATGGAACAATTACGCCAGGTGCAGGATAGCACCCGGATCTCGTCAGAATTGTACAATGATATTCTGGAGATTCAGACGCTGATTTCAGAAGCCCTCAAGAATAAGAGTGCATCGGACAGCACCACGCTCCGGCAGTTTTTCCAGGCGGAATTCTATGTGAAACAGCATAAAATCACGGAAGCCCAAAAAGCCCACTTACGCGTGCTGGATATGGAGCAAACTGCACCCATTGCCCCCTATGCACTGCTGCGAACCGCCCAACTCGGCCGGCTGTTACACCAGACTCCGCAGGTGATCGACTGGCTTACCCGGATTATCAATAATTACGCAGATGCCAAATTAAGCGACCAGGCGATCTTCATGCTGGCCGAACTGTACAAAGAACAGGGCAATTACGACGATGCCGTCCGCTGGTATGAAAAAATCCTGGTCGATTATCCGTCAAGTATCCTGGAACAAAAAGCCAGACGGACAATTCGAGAACTGCAGGCACAAACGTCATGATGATGACCTACCGACTGAAAATACTTTTCCTGCTTCTGTTCATTCCGATTATTACGCTTGGTCAACAGAAGCTGTTAATTCCGATGGATCAAAGCCAGTCGGACCATCTGAAGGCATACGGCGTCGCTTACTGGGCACTGAAAAAACAAATAAACGTCGAGTGGCTGTTGAACTACCGGGGCGGTTCGTTCCTCATTGATTACCATGAGACCATTGCCAGGGAATGCCGCGTCCGTGGAGTGGCGTTTCACACGGTCTCCCCCGCCGAGATAACCGAAATATACCGTACCATCGAACAGAACAATATGGAAATGGTGCTGCTGGAAAAAGCCCCTGAAATCGCTATTTACACCCCGCCGAATAAACGTCCCTGGGATGATGCCGTTACCCTTGCCCTCACCTATGCGGAAATTGATTATGAGACGCTCTGGGATGAAGAAGTCCTGAACGGGAAGATCCATGAATACGACTGGCTGCACCTCCACCATGAAGACTTCACCGGACAGTACGGGAAGTTCTATAAAAATTATCATACCGCTCCCTGGTACCGTCAACAGCAGATGCAGTACGAAGACATGGCCCAGCGATTGGGGTTTCCTTCGGTGCACGTTCAGAAAAAAACAGTGGCCGCCAGGATCAAGGACTACGTCGTGGACGGCGGATTCTTATTTGCCATGTGCTCCGCCACCGACAGTTATGACATCGCCCTGGCAGCCCAGAATGTCGATATTGCCGCCAGCATTTACGACGGCACCCCGCCCGATCCCAATGCCCAGGAAAAACTGGATTTCTCCAGAACCTTCGCGTTCGAAAACTTTCAGCTGGAAATGGATCCCCTGGTGTACGAGTATTCGAACATTGATCTCCCCCCCAGCTATGCCGGTCCGATTCGTGGCGCGGAGGGCGACTATTTTACGCTGTTCGAATTCTCCGCCAAATATGATCCCGTACCCACCATGTTGACCCAGGATCATGTGGCCGTTATTAAAGAGTTTATGGGACAAACCACCAGCTTTAACCGGGAATTCATCAAGGATGACGTGGTCATCCTCGGAGAATTCGAAGGCACCAAACGAGTAAAGTATATTCACGGCAATGTCGGACAGGGAACCTTCACATTCCTGGGCGGACATGATCCTGAAGATTTTCAGCATTTTGTAGGCGACCCCCCGACCCAGCTGAGCCTCCACAAAAATTCCCCGGGATACCGTCTCATATTGAACAACGTCCTGTTCCCTGCCGCAAAAAAGCAGAAGCAGAAAACGTGAAGAAAGTATACGGTCTCAGAGTATACGGCATACCCCTATTTCCTCTTTAAAATCTCATCTACTCCCACCAAATTATAGGGTTGAAAACAAACTGTTAGCAGGGAAGGACATTATCATGGAGACAATCAGTGTATCATCGAAGAGCCGGAACGAACTTATCGATATCACCAGCGATGTAAAAAAAGCCATGCAGGAAAGCGGAATCTCGGATGGGGCCTGTATTGTTTTCACACCTCATACGACCGCCGCCGTCACCATTAACGAGAATGCCGATCCCAGCGTGAAGAGCGATATCACCATGAAATTAAGCGACGTCATCGATCAGGACTCTCGATTCCGGCATATGGAAGGCAACAGCGATTCCCATATCAAATCCAGCCTGGTGGGCTGCTCCGAACATATTCTTGTGGAAGGAGGACGCCTGGTATTGGGCACCTGGCAAGGTATTATGTTCTGCGAATTTGACGGTCCCCGCAGCCGCCGGGTGCACGTGAAGGTGGTGGGAAAATAATCAGGAACCACGAATGGCACGAATGTACACGAATACCGCCCCACACCACACAACTCGAGGTAAATAGATACCATAAGTACATACGTGCACAGACTCATATTGCCGAGTTGGTATCTTGTCATCTGTGGATCCAATATACAAATAAGGATCTCCGTTCTCAGTTCTCCTCCATTGTTATCCCCCGCTATGCTCTGTGTCATGCGCTTTGCCGCAGGTCTTTTCCCGTCAATATTCGTGTACATTCGTGTCATTCGTGGTTTCGTTTTCTCTTCGTGTTCATTCGTGTTCCCTGCTTCACTCTTTTTCCGAACGCTTCACCCGGTCCCAGTACTCATCCAGTTCGTTCAAGTTCATGTCGTTCATATCCTGCTCCTGATCTTTTACCTGTTGTTCCATCTCCTGGAATCGCCGCACAAATTTATTGGTTGCTTTCCGCAGGGCATTTTCAGCGTTGACTCCGACAAACCGGGAAATATTCACCAGCGAGAACAACAGGTCGCCAAATTCTTCCTCGATCTTCTCGGTATTTCCGTGCTCAGAAACCTCTTTGAGCTCCTCAATTTCCTCAGTGACTTTTTCCCACACCTGCGCCGGTTCGTCCCAATCGAACCCAACCTGGGAAGCCCGGTTCTGCAGCCGGGACGCCCGGTTGAGCGCCGACAGTGACTTCGGAACGCCCTCCAGAACGGATTCCCGGCCTTCCTCCATTTTAATCTGCTCCCAATTCCTGACCACATCCTCCGCCGACTCTACCTCTGTGGAATCGAAGACGTGGGGATGCCGTCTGATTAACTTCCGGATTACCGTCTCCAGGACGTCATCGATATCGAACCGATCCTCTTCGGTGCTGATCTGCGCCTGGAAGACAGCATGCATGATTAAATCGCCCAGTTCCCCCTGTAATTCCTCCCAGTTCTGATAATCGATGGTCTCAACCACCTCATGGGCTTCCTCCAGCAAATGGGTGACCAGCGATTCCGGTGTCTGCTTCCTGTCCCACGGACATCCTTCAGGAGATCGCAGAATACGAATAATCTCACATAAAGCCCGGAAACGGTCTTCTGGTAAATCCAATGTGTCTGTCTTCATCGCTTTTTCGCTATAACTCATTGATCTTTCGTTTTTAATTGTGACTGTGACGGTAACTCAGCAAAGAGTATCTGATTGCGTCCCTCACAAGTCATACCGCCAGGAGCGTGTCGATACTGTACTGAGTTACCGGAAGAATCATATTCCTAAATCTACTTGCCCACTGCCCACTGCCCACTGCCCACTGCCTACCGCCTACTGCCTACTGCCTACCGCCTATCCCCACCATCGGAGAACCGCCGCCGGTCAGGTCTCGTTTTCCCCCTCCTCCTCATCCTGTCCGATGAGTTCCGCTGGCAGCTCAATGCTTACCCGGTTGATCCTGTTCCCCTGAATCCGATCAATAATGTACTTCACGTCATTATAGATAATCTCCGTGTTTTCTTCCGGAATTTCTCCGACTGTGGAGTATAAAAAGCCCGCCAGGGTGTCATAATCTCGTTCTTCTTCGATGCCCAGCACCACCACCTGTTCCAGATCATCCAGGTTAATCCGGGCATTCACCAGAAGAGTCCTGGAATCAACCCAGCGATACAGCGGTGCCTCGAAATCGTACTCATCTCGAATCTCACCGACAATTTCTTCGATAATATCCTCCAGGGTAACCAGCCCGGAGGTTCCGCCATACTCATCCACCACGACGGCGATGTTCGTTTTTCGCTGCTGGAATTCCCGCATTAGTTTATCAATCTTCATTTTCTCCGGGACAAAGTAGGCGGGACGTCCCAGCATGGCGGATTCCACATTGGTTGCTTTCTTATCGAGATAGGGTAACAGGTCTTTCGCATACAGGATGCCGGTGATATTATCCACCCGTTTTTCGTACAGGGGCATCCGGGAGAACCGATGTTTCTTTATCACGTCGATTACTTCGTTCACCCGCATGGTTGAAGGCACAGCAATCATATCGATGCGGGGAATCATGATTTCTCGAACTGCGGTTTCGCCGAACTCAAAAATCGAGTAAATCATATCTTTTTCATCTTCCTGCAGCGCTCCCTGAATTTCACTTACTTCCACCAGCGTCCGGATCTCTTCTTCGGAAATGAAAAGATTTTCTTTAGTAACTCCCAGCAGGCGGGAGAGGAATTTCGTGGCACGGAAAACCACAAACGCCAGCGGATAAAACAGCCGGTAGAGTATCGCAATTGGTAAACTCACCGCCCGACTGACTTCAATGGTATTTCCCAGGGCAAGTATCCTGGGGGTAATATGCCCGACAATAATAAGCACAAGCGAGAGGATAGCAACTTCTCCCAGAATTGCAAACACCGGATTCCATCCGTTCACACTTGCCAGGTCAACGGCAACTGCGGCTCCTGCCACACCGAAAGCGATAATGGTGAGCATATTCCCTGTAATTATCGAGATTAAGAGACGTCGGGGGTGTTTCAGGAGCGCGACCACGCGACGGCTGGAACGATCCCGTGATTCTTTGAGCTGCGCAATATCGTGCCCTTTCAGACCATAGATGGCTTGTTCCGCACTGTTGAAAAAAGCGCTTAATCCCAGCAGACCCAGGAAGACGGCTATTTGAAAAAGCACCAATGTCATAATCTACTATCTACGGTGAGTACCCCTTTCAGTAGGCATTAATTCAGGACAGGTACTCCTTGCCTTTTCAGATGGCATTGTAAGATTACGGCTGATCTATGATATTCCTATTGTTCTTCCGGTATTTTCGTCACAATCAGGGGATTAACCACCTGCCGGAGATGGAGGTCTTCTTTCTTCGTCATGGTATGCTTGGTCTCAGGTGTTGCATCTTCGTATCCCAGGAGATGCAGCGTCCCGTGTACTATAAGGCGAAGCAGCTCCATATCGGCGGTCGTATCATACTCCATAGCCTGCTCCGCGGCCCGATGCAGACTGATGTAGATTTCCCCCTCCACCATCTCCTCTTCGTACGGATTCAGTCGGAAGGCGATTACATCCGTATAGGCATCCACGTCAAAATATTCATACTTCAGTTCCCGAAGGTACTCATCATCAACCAGAATAATATCAATTGCTGCTCCCGGACATTGTTCGGCTTCCAGCGTCGATTGGACTATCTGCTTCACCGGATCCTCGTTGTATTCCAGGCCCCGGAAGTTGGTTTCGACGGCGATGGAATACTGTACACTCACGGTTTGGTGGCTTTCAGGTTCCGCCGCCATTCACGCTGTTTTTCTCTGTCACCGGTTTCCTGATCCGGGTATTCGATACGCAGATGATACATGCCGAACAGAATGGGTACAAAAGCGTGCCGCATCTTGCTGAGTTCTTTAATCGTCAGATCGCATTCATCCAGCTGGCCATCTTTGAGTCGTTTGTCAAAGATCATATCAATAAACTGGTGAAATTTCTGGGGCGTCGGATTCTGAATGGAACGAGTCCCGGCTTCGATCGCTTCACAAAGCATCACGATACCGGTTTCCTTGGTATTGGGTTTGGGCCCTTCATAGCGGAAGTCCGATTCGTTGACTTCGGCGCCGTTTTCTTCCGCTTCTTTCAACGCTTTCTGATAGAAATAATCCATCCGCATGGTGCCGTGATGCATCGGAATGAAATCCGCGATTTCAGCGGGCAGTCCGGATTCTCTGGCAAGTTCAAGCCCCTCTTTCACGTGGGATTTTACAATCAATGCACTCAGCTGCGGCTTCAGGGCATTATGCTTGTTATCACCGCCCCGCTGGTTTTCGATATAATACTCCGGTTTGGCCATCTTCCCGATATCGTGATAATACGCGCCGACCCGTGCCAGCAGCGAATTCGCCCCCACCGCCTCGGCTGCCGCCTCGGCCAGATTCCCCACCACTACACTATGATGATAAGTCCCCGGGGCCCGCATAGCTAATTGTTTTAATAACGGACGGTTCAAATCCGACATCTCCAGCAGCGTCATATCCGTGGTGATACCGAATGACATTTCAATCAGGGCAATAAGCCCATAGGTCAATAACGGCGAGAGAATTCCATTGGCAGACGCCCACAAGACATTTTGCCCCAGATGTTTAATATCCGGAACCAGCATAAACTCCGCGGCGAGGAGGGCCACGTAATAGGCCCCCAGGATATACAGAATCGCATAATAGATCGTATTGCGTGTCCGGATTCTACGAACTGCGTAAATCGCCAGGGTACTGGCAAAGATGGTCGTGATGAAGAACGTCATCCGGCTCCCCAGGAGAAACGCAATTAATATCGCCAGAGTGATGGTTCCGAAGAAACTGACCCGGGCATCATACACGATGGTAAACAGCATCGCAGCAATGGTAATTGGTATGATGTACTCCGAGAGATTCCACTGGTAATACATAAAGTAACTCAGGGTGATAAACAGGACAAAGATGAGGGAAATCAGCAATAAGTGCTTATTATCCTCAAAAATTTCCATGCGGTAGGTGAGTAAAAACGCGACGAAAAAGAACAGAATAATCGAAATAAACAGCAGCCGTCCGCTATAAGTATACAGTTGGGAAAGTGCGCCTTGCTCTCCTCCCCGTTTTGCCTTCGCCGCCGCCAGCGACGCTAATTTCCGCTGGACCTCCGGAGTCACCCTGGTATTGGCATCAACAATTTTTTCATTTTCAAGAATGATGCCCTTGCTGATCGGGACTTTGGCAATCGCCTCATTCTGCCGGCGCTCCGTGATTTCCTGCTGGAAGAGGAGATTCGGCTTGAGGAACTGCACCACCAGTTCAAAAGCAGCATTGACCAGTTCCGTGTTCTCTTCTCCTATGGTCGCCCGGATCTGCCGTTTCGCGTTAATCCAGCCTTCATTGCGGTCATAATGCATCTTGGCCGCTTCGATCACATCTTCTCCCTGATACTGGATGGCCACCTGCTTACTGACGATTTCCTCGGTCGGGATATCATAAATGCCCTGGGCAAATTGATCCCGGAGGATTCGCTCTAAAATCGGTTGGAGATAGGGCACCAGCCCATTGGACTCATCCGGAGCCTGTCCGATGAGAAGAACCTCCCACTTCTCCTCCATGATATTGATGCCGTATTCTTCCTGTATCTGTTCATTCAGGGACCCCAGGGCAGAGGAATCGGTGGTCACCTGCTGCTGCAGTTTCTGATAGGCCTGAGCAGTACTGGCCTCGCTCATTTGCTGCAGATTCGCCTGATACCGCTGATAAATGGAGCGCATCTGTGACAGGTCAGCAAAAAAGGCGTTGAGACGGGCGATCTGCGTGTCGGCGACGCTCTGCTGTCGTTCGAAGACAAACGGGACCTCCAGCCTGGCCTGCTGCCGGTCTTTCTCCAGCTCTTCCTCCGATTTTAATACCGGAAACGTAAACGGCGCAATAATCGGCTCGCTGGTGATTTCGTTCACCGCGTAATTATATTCAGCCGAATCGGTCCGCGGAAACATCAAGGCAGTCATAACCAGAATCACCACCAGAAATCCCACCTTCACCCAGATATTCCTCCGCCACGGTTCCCTCTCTTCCTGCATACTTTTTCTCCGGCGCGGGGTGACAGGTTTGCTGAAAACCGTCCCGTCAGTCTCAGGACTATTTTGATCGGATTTCTTTGCCATAATCAGTCTCGTAACACCTCGCGGGCTATCACTAAGCGTTGAATTTCGGACGTTCCTTCACCGATTTCCAGAATCTTGGCATCCCGGAAGAAGCGTTCGACCGGAAAGTCCGCTGTATAACCAAAATCTCCATGAACTTGCACTGCCCGGGACGCCGCCCAGGTGGCAAGCTCAGTGGCATACAACTTGGCCATTGCCGCTTCGGTTTTATACGATTCACCCGCATCTTTCCGCCGGGCGGCATCATAGATCAAATGTCGGGCTGCTTCAATGCGTGTTTTCATATCAGCCAGGGGAAAACTGAGCCGCTGAAATCGTTTCAACTTCTGTCCGTTCATCTGGTGTTCGTTCACAAATTTCTTGCAGGCGGAGAAGGAGGCTTCCGCGACACCAAGTCCCATGGCGGCAATACTGATACGTCCACCATCCAGGGTTTCCAGAAATTGCAGATACCCTCTGTTTTTTCTGCCCAGCAGATTCTTTTCCGGAATCCGCATATCTTCAAACAGTACCTGCCGGGTATCCGATCCCCGCCATCCCATTTTTACCTCCCGCTTCCCTGGCACGCAGCCCGGTGTATCTGTTTCAACAATAAATGTTGAGATCCCACGGGCTCCGGCACTCGGTTCGGTGACAGCCGCCAGTACAATGATTCCCGCCCGGCCCCCATTGGTCATGAATTTCTTTTCCCCGTTGATAACCCACTCATCACCCTCCAGGACAGCCGTTGTCTCCACCCGACCGGCATCACTCCCGGCATTCGGCTCGGTCAGGCCAAAGGCACCCAACCACTCGCCGGAGATCATTTTGGGAAGGTATGTCTTCTTCTGTTTTTCCGATCCATACCGGTAAATTGGATAGGTTCCCAGAGATGTATGGGCCACCAGCGTCACAGCAGTATTCGAACATACCCTGCTGAGCTCTTCCACTGCCAGAATGTACGAGAGTGTATCCAGTCCGGCACCCCCGTATTTCTCGGGATAGGGGATCCCGAGTAAATCCCGCGCTGCCATTTTACTCACCACTTCCACCGGAAACTTCATCTCCCGGTCGATCTCGGCGGCAATCGGAGCGACTTCTGTTTCTGCGAACTCTCGTATCTGTTCCCGAAATTGCACGTGCTGGCCTGTGAGATATGCCATCATGAATTCATGTACTCTTGGTTTCTACATTTGTTCATGAGAAATTCAATATAAACGCAGGTTCCATGGGTATCAAGATTAATTGTGCCGATCAGTACTGCACATAGAAAATAGCACACGCCAGTCAAAGGCCCGGCTGCTGACGGATGAGAACCGGACCCCTGACGGCCTTCTGACGGGGATAATCACGGAAACAAGAGATACACACAGATTTTACAACATCTCTATGAGAGTGTTGAGAAAACAAGCGGCCGATACCACATGTTGCGCCCGGCTTACATGGATTATACGTAGAACATATTTCCCAAATATTTTTCGGGATACAGGAGACAATTATTCATTGTTTCTTTGCATCCTTTGCGAACTTTGCCCCGTCGTCACGGGATGTCTTTGCCGAAGGCCTCGAAGAGACTCCCCCAACGGGATCCTCCGAAGGAGTCCCTTGGACCTTCTGGGACTTCGGAGCATCCCTTCGGGGCGAGGCGTTTTCTAAACAGACTCATCTTTATCTGTGAGTCTCCTGTGTTTCCGTGCTTATCCGTGTGCCATTATTTACCACCGGAGGAGTGCCGCCGCCCAGGTGAACCCGCTGCCGAACGCAGCCAGGGAAACCAGATCGCCTTCCTGAATCCGGCCTTCCTCCAGACACTCATGTAACGCAATAGGAATGGATGCTGCGGTAGTATTCCCGTATTTGTGGATATTGCTCATGTATTGATCTTCGCTCAATCCCAGCCGTTTCGCTACCATCAGAGTGATCCGATAGTTCGCCTGGTGAGGAATGAGCATATCCAGATCTGCGGCTGTCAAGCCGTTGGATTCCAGACTCTCAGTAATGACCTCCGGAAACTTGAGACTGGCATGTTTGAACACCTGTCGTCCCTCCATTTTCGGATGGATTCGACCGTCATCGATCATCTCTTTGGACATCCACGGCCTTTCCAGCGAGGAGGGTGCATCTACCCACAGATCCTCGGCATAGTCGCCATCTGCGTGCAAATGTGTTGACAGGATTCCCCGATCATCGTCTTCAATCGAACCTACTACGGCGGCACCGGCGCCGTCACCGAACAACACGGCCACATCTCTGCCCTCAGTGGTTAAATTTAAACCGGATGAGTGCACTTCGGCCCCCACAACCAGAATATGGTCATACATTCCGGATTTGATGAACTGATCGGCAACGGAGAGGGCATAGACGAACCCGGTGCATTGATTGCGGATATCCAGGGCGCCGATCCCCTGGATACCCAACTTCCGCTGGAGAAATACCCCGGATCCGGGAAAATAGTGTTCGGGACTGAGGGTGGCAAAAATAATGAAATCAATGTCTGTGAGCGTTATCCCCGCATTTCCGACTGCCTGTCTGCTCGCCTCCACTCCCAGATCCGCCGGTCCCGCTCCCGGTTCTACAAATCGACGCTCAACAATGCCGCTGCGTTCCCGGATCCATTCGTCACTGGTATCCATCATCTGTTCCAGATCATGATTGGTCACAACCCTCTCCGGGACATACATGCCGGTTCCCAAAATATGACTGCGCCTCATGATATCCTCCTCATCTATGCTCTGCCTGATACTTCTCTGAATTTTGACTGCATAATGCGTTTCGGAATTAAATATAGGCGACGGAACAGGAAGTTACGAGGATTTTCTTCCGAAAGGGTCAGAGACCGGCCCGGCCCTATGGGGTTGAGGTGGTTGAGGATCACTCTTTGCCAGATATATATTGCCCCGACCGGGGTAACTTCCTGCCGTATCTCTTGCTGTTCAATCAATTCATGCAGGGTTGCAATATGGTCTCCGGATTTCCGTTGTTTTCCGTGAGGCACGTGAGACGTCCACAATACCCTGGTCGGCTCTTTCCGCTTGTCTCCCCTGCTCCGGCGAGATAACATCTCGCTCTACAAACCCAGGCATCGGGATGCCGGAGATGGGGACTCTTTCCTCTCTTTCTTCTGGTTTACAGCAAACGTATTAAATGTAATGCATTGGATTTACTTTGAGGCAGTCAATCCATTCAGATAATTTTGTGCCGCCGTATCCTCCGGAGTTGATTCCAGTACTTTATTCCACGCCTCAATGGCTTCGGTTGTTCTGCCCAGTTCTGTCAGAACCACACCAAGATTAAACCACACATCTGTGAGGGTGGAATCTTCCGCGAGGATGCGTTTAAAGCGGTTCAGGGCATCTGCCGTATCACCGAGAGTCAGTGATAAATAGGCAACATTATTCTGCAGATCCCACATGCCCGGCGCCAGATTGGCAGCAACCTGCAGCATTTGCCGGGCTTCTTCCGGCCGTCCGAGTTGACGATACATTTCGGCCAGCTGCACCCAGTAGTGAGTCTGATCCGGCTGCTCCTGTACCTGTCTTTCTAACCGGCTGATATACGAGAGCATGGTTCGAAGCGAATCGGCAATGGCGAGATGCCTCTGTGACCGATCCAGCTGGCCTGTCTGTTCCAGCAGCCGACCGAGAGTGAAATGCGAACGGTAGTCCCAGCTGCGTTCGGCGAGCGCCTTTTCAAGGTAGGGGAGGGCTTCTTTTAGTTCTCCCATCTGAAACAGCATGGCACCGACAATTCCCAGATAGGTGGGGTTATCCGCATCCAGCTGCACTCCCTGCCGGGAATATTTGAGTGCCTCCTGCAATTGTCCGTCGTTTTTGTATTCCTGTCCCAGGAGCATGTAGGCCGGTGCGAAACTGCTGTCAACCTGAATGGCATTCCGATAGGCCCACCTTGCGCTATCCGGCTTATGGAGGTTCGCATAAACTAATCCGATATTCAGCCAGACATCCGGCCGGGGTTCAACTCGCAACTCTTGTGTAAATTGCTGTAACGCTTCTCGGAACCGACCCTGTCGAAACGCAATATTCCCTTGATTATAGTGCGCCCATGGATAGGTGCTATCAAGGGACAGGGTCTCCCGGTAGAATTCCGCAGCCTCCGGCAGTCGATTCATGTTCTCCAGGATCTGCCCTTTGTGAAAGGCGATGTCGGCAGAGCGGGGATTGTATGCCGCCGCACTATCCAATAGTCTTAACGCTTCATTATATGAGCCCTCCTCAAACGCGCGTTCGGCATCGGTGACTAATTGAATCGCCTGCTCGCGCTGCTCTTCGGATAAGGGAGTGCCGGCCTGTCTGTCAGGCTGTTTATTCCCCGTGCAATTGATGAGGAAGAACAATCCGATAACTACCATCAGACAGCGATGCAGACGGCGCATACGCGAACCCTTCTCTTCGATAGCAACTGATATAAACACTTGATTCCCCCGGCTGGTAATATCTATCCTCCTCACTCCCGTAATATAATATGCTGGTTCTGAGAAACCCTGAACAGCCATCATCGGTCTCGTCTCTCCGGTGGATCGTATTCCGGATTGGGTTCCGGCATCTGTGCATCCACCGATGTTCGCCATTGATGCAGGCGCTCTCGCAGTGCATTGGTTTTTTCCGGCATAGTAGCGG
>CAYPST010000013.1:0-64550 GCA_964413425.1 uncultured bacterium | reverse complement strand
CATTTTCTTTGTCGATTGAGCGATTTATGGAAATAAATCGCTCAATTTGGGTTATAATTATTGTTACTGTACAAATGGCTATCGCTGTTAACAATATAATCCTTATCGCAACGTGCATCGATATCGAAATTCCGATGGTCTCAAAAGTGGCGCACCAGGTCAAGAGCCAGAATAGGTGCATTTTGAGGGTACAGAGGCTCCACATAGTTTGAAACTAAATCATGCACTCATCGTAGGATTAGTGTGTTGAGAATTAAGAGATACAGACAAATAGCGTACTTACCGCCGTTCAGTGTAAATGAAGTCGTAACCTCCAGTATTACAATCGGTCAAACGAAAGGGAACGCGGAGCGCCAGAACATACAGAAGAGGTCTTGACTTTCATAAAATTGAATGCTACACTTGGAAAATGCGTAATAATAAGTAAAGGGGGATCGAACACCTATGGCAAGAAAGGATTCAGGGGTGCGTGACCGGACCAACCGGTCATTGAGTAAATATCTCGAAGAGATTGGCAAGTATGAGCCGCTCTCCCCGGAGGAAGAAATTGCGGTCGCGAAGAAAGTGAAGGAGGGATCGCAGGAGGCACTGGAAAAACTCACCACAGCGAATCTTCGTTTTGTCGTGAGTGTGGCAAAGGATTATCAGGGACAGGGGCTCCCCCTATCCGATCTGATCAATGAGGGCAACTTGGGTTTAATCAAAGCCGCCCACCGGTTCGATGAAACGCGGGGATTTAAGTTCATCTCGTACGCAGTCTGGTGGATTCGGCAGTCCATTCTTCAGGCGCTGGCAGAACACTCACGTATTATTCGACTTCCGCTGAATCGTGTTGGAAACATTACCAAAATTTCGAAAGCATCCGAGAAGTTACAGCATTCCCTGAGACGGAAACCCCGGCCCGGTGAGATCGCTGAAGAGTTAGATATGAAACCGGAAGAAGTCTCCGATGCCATTCAGATTTCACGCCGCCACTACTCGTTGGACAAGCCCTTCCGTGATGGGGAATCAAATTCGCTCATGGATGTTATCGAGGATAATCAGGGTGACGATCCCGACGATGACCTGATGAGTGAATCCCTGAAACAGGAGGTTATGGATGCCCTCTCGACCTTGAGTGATCGAGAACGCACAGTACTCGAGATGTATTTCGGTATCGGGCGTGATTATGCGTTAACATTGAATGAAATCGGTGACGAATTCGGCCTGACCCGGGAACGAATCCGTCAAATCAAAGAAAAGGCGCTCAGACGGCTGCGCCACAAGTCTCGCAGTAAAGGCTTGCGTCAATATCTTGGTTAACAATTCTTATTACACCTGAGGAGGTGATGAATTTATGATCGAAGTGACCGTCAAAAAAGACGAGCCACTGGAAAGAGCCATGCGCCGCTTCCAGAAAAAGTTCCAGAAGGCTGGGGTTTTTAAGGAAATAAAGCAGCATTCGTATTATATGAAGCCCAGCGACGAAAAGCGGATGAAGCGCGCAAAGGCGATTCGTCGGCAACGACGGAGATCTCGGCGGTCGAACTCCAATCGACGCCGGAGATGACAGTAATCACATCCTTCGAACGGTTATTTTCGCCTGCCAAAAAAGCGGCTCCCTGGAGCCGCTTTTTTTATCGCTGACTCTTACAATAGTTAATATTTCAGAACCGAGGCCCTTCTGTTATCCCATCCAAAACGTTCGGGCTCATATCTCCCTCAAGTAGTGGGGATTTCATTCCACATTTGTCGAGGTGACTTCTCCGGGCTGTGGCAAGGATCGGATAGCCCGGCAGAGTCTCCTCACATTGGTCCGTTTCCCCAGAAGACTCATCACTTCAAAGATCCCGGGACTGACTCCAAACCCGGTCAGGGCGATACGGGTGGGATGGATCAGTTCGGCGGCCTTCACTCCCAGTTGCTTCGCAAGATCCCGTAGCTCCTTTTCAATGCGCTCTTTGTTGAAATCCTCCAGGCTTTCCAGCCGCTTCACCCATTTCTTCATTAAATTATTCACATTCTCATCTGGCCAGAAACGGGCCACCGCCTCCTGATCGTACTCCCCCGGATCCTCCCAGAAATAGCGCCCGAATTTTACTATTTCACTGGTGAGCTTCAGCCGGGTTTTTAATAACTCAGTCACTTGCCGGGTATAGGATCGCTGGGCCTCCGGGTCATCGATCAGTCCCGCCTTCCGGAGTTCGGCGTCAGCCAGCGGGACGAGATCTTCAGTGGCCCATCGTGAAAAATGCTGATCACTGATCCAGTACAGCTTTTGTTCGTCGAAAAGCGCACTGGATTTCGATACCCGCGCTAAATCAAACTGGGAAATGAGTTCTTCCGGCATAAAGACTTCCTGGTTACCCTTGGGCGTCCAGCCTAGCAAAGAGAGGTAATTAAAAACCGCCGTATTCAAATAGCCCCGCTGACGGTATTCATCGACAGAGGTGGCACCATGTCGTTTGCTCAAGCGGCCGCCATCGCTCCCCAGGATTAACGGGAGATGGACGAACTTCGGCACCGGGTATCCGAGCGCCTTATACAATAAGATCTGTTTCGGGGTATTCGACAGGTGGTCTTCGCCACGGATCACATGGGTGATTTCCATGGACGCGTCGTCGACCACCACCGCCAGCTGATACACCGGGGTCCCGTCTCTCCGCTGGATAATAAAATCATCAATTTCTGTGGATTGTACCGAAATCCGCTTATACACCTGATCCTTAAAATTCACCCACCCTTCGGGAACCTGAAATCGCACAGCATAGGGCGTATTTCGACGGATGTAGTCAGCAATCCTTTCTTTGGAAAGATTCCGGCAGGTTTGATCATATTGATATTCCTCCCCCATCTCCCGCTTTTTTTCCTCCAGTTCTTCCGGGGTGCAAAAGCATCTGTAGGCATCACCGCTTTCCAACAACAACTGGATAGCCTGCTGATGCTTATCAAGGTTCCGGGATTGATACACCACCGGTTCGTCGGATTCCATTCCCAGCCACCGTAAACTTTCCAGAATATTCTCGACCATTTCGGGAGCGGAACGTTCTACATCCGTATCTTCTATCCGAACCAGAAACTTCCCCTGGTGCTGTCTGGCGAACAACCAATTAAAAATGGCGGTCCGCGCCCCGCCGACATGGAGATAACCGGTAGGACTGGGTGCAAACCGGACTCTAACGTGTTCTTCACGTTGCGTCATCATGAAATTCTCGCTACCCGGGTTACTTGTCACCTGGTTCACCGGAAGCATCTGCTTGCCTCGATTCCCTGGAAAGAGAGGCCTCGTAAGCGGCCTCTCCGAGCTCTCCCAACCTCGAAATCTCCAGCTCGATGCCACCGCCTCCTCGATTCACTACATTATACACTAAACCGCCCAGGCCCACTAACATCGTGAGCACAATGCTTCCGAAAATGCCATTAAAAATCGCAAAAAATATCACAAATATTCCACCGATCTCCTGAAAGCCTTCCAGCTGCCATTGGAAATTCGGATCTGCAAAGGTCCGGGAAAACTGCTGCATCAACCCGAACCATAAAAATCCGAGAATGATCGAGACAAGCGTGAACAGAACCAGGCTGATTGCAAAGGTATTTCTCACCAGAGGCCACAGTGGCACGGAATAAATTGTGACGGATTGCCGCATAACGTTTCCTTTAAATTGGTTTAAAAATTATCCTTTCACGTACATAATATCAACGGCCTGACTTCATGAGTTCTCCTCGGGCAATGCCCCGGCTGATGACCCTTGCGGGGACCAATGGCAGAGAAACACCCCAACGCCGACAGCGTTCCATACCTCTCCCCGCCTGCAATTCTGGCGGTGGGGCGTTTGTAGTTTTGAGTTCTTGCATTTTTGAACTCTTGTCTTGTCAAGTTGTGGATTCAAGCACCTGTTTAAAATTCCTGATAATCGCAGCAGTCACCCCCCACACCGTATAGTGTTCATACTCATAAAACCACACTTCGACCACATCATTCTCCCGTTGATAGTCCCGGATGTAGCAATTGGCATCATCCAGAAAAAACTTGAGCGGGGCCAGAAAATATTCGGAAACTTCCTCCGGCTGTGGTATCAGGTCAGGGAGAGAGGCAATGTACCCCACCACCGCGGAAACCACGAAACCGGTCGGCGTAGTTAGGTCATCGATGCGACCCAAAATGTCGACGCCTTCTGGTGAAAGCCCGAGTTCTTCTTCGGCTTCCCGCAGGGCGGTCTCGAACACATCCCTGTCCCCGGGTTCCACTGCGCCGCCCGGGAACGAAATTTGGCCCTTGTGGTGCTCAACATCCTTGGTGCGTACAGTAAGCAACATGCTCAGGTTCTCGGCGGATTGAACCAGCGGGATTAACACGGATGCCCTGGTCAGGGTACCTTCGTGCACTACCTTCGGATGATGCCCTTCCACCGATTGGCGAATAAAATCTATGGTCATCTTTGAATGGAATATTTTCCTCTCCTTACCTCTGACCTTCATCAGCTTTTATTCAATTCAAAGTTCTCACAACATAAGACAGAATGGCGAGAGAAACAAAATATGCCTGAAAGAAGCGCAGAAGAGAAGGTATTTTCGAATATTTTCGGCATGGAAGATACCTGCTTCATTCTATCCGGGGGGATCGAGTAGACCGCATCAGGATTACAGCATTGAAAGGGAAAACCTCACTCGCCGGATGGATGACCTCTCGGTATCGATATATGATCTGAACCCCTCCGAATAATGCGGTACGCCGGCAGAGTCGATCACCATCCCGGTCACCTCCTCGACTTTATCAAGTAACTCAAGGCCTTCCGGATTCCCCCGAATGAACAGAATTGTAGACCAGGCATCCGCCTGCTCTGTGGTCGGCGCGATGACGGTAGCGCTCTGTGATTTTTCAGCGGGAGACCCGGTTTCGGGGTTGAGAATGTGATGGTATCGCTTTCCCTGGTACATAAAATAGCGCTGGTAATTTCCGGACGTGGCCACGGCCCTCTCAGAAATTTCCAGGACCTCCACAATTGCATCTCGCTTACCGGGATGTTGAATACCGATTCTCCAGTTGTGTGATAATCTGGTTCCGAGGCAATACAGGTCACCTCCGGCGTTGATTAATGCATTCTGCACCCCATTGCTCTTGAGCACCTGAATTGCTCTGTCCACAGCGTATCCTTTGGCCAGACCGCCAACAGCAATGGCGGTATTTTCCTGCTCCTTCGAAATGATAAATTCTCCGGAGGGGGCATCGCCCTCCAGTCTGATCGTTTCCATGCCCACATATTTCAACCGATCCCTGACTTCCGACGGCGCCGGCGGTTTCGGATTGTCCGCTTTGAAATCGTAGAGATCCAGCACCGGTTTCAGAGTGAGGTCGAAGACACCATAGTTTCTGGTAAGGTCTAATTGGGCTTCTCTCCTGAAATACTCCTGGGCCCGGCTGACGAATTCATAGACCTCTTCGGAGGTTTCGATGCCCGACTCGGACTGGTTAAATCGATAAATCTCACTCTGCGGATTCTCTTCCCAGAGAAGATGTTCGACTCGTTCAATTTCACGCTGTGCCAGCAGCATCCGGTCTCTGGCTGCAGATTCATTTTCTGCGATAATCGTGTAATTAATGACCGTATCCATTGCAAACCGGGTGAATTGATAGGCTTTATTCCGAGGGAAATCGCATCCCGCCATGGTGAGAATCAGAAGTAAAAAAAGAGTCCTGATAAGGACTCTTTGTAAAGTACTCCGACGGGTATAACGCATCATCTAAAAGAGAATCGGCCTCTGTGGCAGATGGCTACCCGGTAATACTATCCAGGCGATGGCGGGAATTCTGAATAGTAGCTACCAGTTTATTCGGGGCACAGATAATCCGGCCGGTATGCTGTGTCCCGACTTTCTCGCAGAGACTATGGCGGCAGGAAGATTCTGTGACAACCACCTTTCCATTGCGTATCCGGAACGCGGTATTTCCCTGGGCACCGGGAATGACTACTTCATCATAGTCACGGTCGAGAGCCACCTGCTCTACAACCCGTCCGTCGACTTCGAAGTTAACCAGATTGTCCTGCTGAGGGTTCTTGCTCTCTATAGTAACAAGCAGGTGGCCTTTGTGTGAACGAGAGCGCAGCTTCCGGGTCAGGGTCCGCACCGACTCCGAAATCTCCGGATCCTTGGCGGGATCATGCAGTCTGCTATTCCACATGATCGACAAATCCTGGTTTGCCGATTGAATCGGTGTGGTACTTATCTGCAGTTTATCCACAGAGGCAATCCCCGCTGCCTGCTTCACCCGTTCGACATCCTGATGCAGATTATCCGTAATTAGAAAAAACTTTCGGTCCATCCCCGCCGCAGGCTTCCAAATCGAGAAAGTAGAAACCGCCGCTCCCGCACCGATCATTGAGGCGATTTTCAGAAAGCCCCGTCTATCCATATTCTTCATGAGAGGTCTCCGTTATAAATCTTTGAAATTTCAAAATACATCTTTGCGTTATTGCCGGCTGCTTTTGCCCAACGCCAGGCTATCCATCCCCCGGCTGCAACACCTGCCAGACCGCCAGAGAAATAGAGCAGTTCCTCCGGGACAATGGGAACCGATATGTTGGCTAAATATATTGAGAACACACCGAATAAAAAACCAAAAAGTGGCACCCCGTATTGCATGAGGGAGAGTTTCAACAGGAGGTCACCCGATTCGGTGACCAGCACTTCCTGGCCTTCTCTTGCTCCGACGGTGTTTCGAACCAACAATCCGGTCTCGCCGTGGTTATTGGGCGCGCAGATAACTCTGGCACCGCAGTGCTCGCAGGATGCATCTCTGGGCACCTGCACAAACGCCATATCCCCTTGCAGACGCATAACCACTCCCCGGTCAAAAACGGCGTCAGCCATTATGCAGCCATCTCCTCCACTTCTTCGGATTCGTGTTCGGCTTTCTCTGTGTCATCCAGGATCAGCAGACAGCCGGTGGGACACCGGTCGGTAGGCAGTTCGGCTTCCGTTCCGTATTTCTCGTAATTCACATACGCCAGGTTGTTTTCCATGTACATGCCCCCTTCCACGGCTCCCCGCACACAAATCTGGCATCCGATACAGGCTCTGGTACACAATTTCCGCGAGGTCTTGGGATCATCCTGATTCTTGCACAGGACGAACAACTTATGAGAGAGCGGATGGAGCTCAATCACATCTCTGGGACAGGCCTCCACACAATTTCCGCAGCCGGTACATTTCTCTTCGATAACTACCGGAAGTCCGTTCTCACTCATATACATGGCATCAAACGGGCAGGAGTCTATACAATCGCCGAATCCCAGGCAGCCGTAGGAACAGAGTTTATCGCCGCCCCCGGCGAGATTGGCCGCCAGGCAGGATTGAATACCGATATACTCTGCCTTCTTAGCGGTCTCTTCGATGCCGCCCTGGCACATGACCCGGGCCACCTTTCGCTCACCGGCTTCGACCTCGACGCCCAGAAGATCGGCAATCTCTTCGATGACCTCGTCGGACGCCACGGTGCAGGCGGAGGGCTCGGCGTTTCCTTTCACCACCTCCTCTGCGAACTTCTGACACCCCGGATATCCGCAGCCGCCACAGTTGGCGCCGGGAAGGAGTTCATTGATTTCAGTGATTCGTGGGTCTTCTTCCACATAGAGTTTCTTGTTCGCTATGGCCAGCCCGGCAGAAAACAACACACCGAGTCCACCCATACTTCCCATGGATACCAATAATGATGCTAGATTCATCGCCGTTCAGTCCTTCGTTCTCTTGACTCGCTCAATTCTGTATTTGTACCCAATATACACGACTCTCGTTCCTCGATTTCTTTTAATCGCAATAATTCAGACACATAGCACATCCCAAGGGGTCCTCATTTTCCTCTTAAGATTCCGGCAAGTTGCTTCTGCCGTCTGCCCTGGGTGGGGAAGACGTGGGGCATTGCCTACTGCCTACTGCCAACTGCCAACTGTCTTTGCTATCTGCGTGCTATTCAAATAGAGATCAATCCCGCAAATCCCATAAATGCCAGAGCCAAACTGCCTGCCACAATCATGGTGATCCCTGCGCCCTTGAAATGCCGGGGCACGTCCGCCAGCTCCAGCTCTTCCCGGATACCGGCCATGATTACCAAGGCCAGTGTGAAACCGGCTCCGGCGCCCACGCCGAAAATCAGGCTTTCCATAAAATTATACTCTCGCAGCACCGCAAACAGGGCCAATCCGAGGATTGCGCAGTTGGTGGTGATCAACGGTAAATATATTCCTAAAGTATCATAGAGAGGTTTGCTCACCTTCCGGATGAACATCTCCACCAGCTGCACCAGGGAGGCAATCACCAGGATAAACGACACATACTCCAGTATTTGAATATTGAACGGCACTAAAATCAGGTGATAGATGATCCAAGTCACCGCCGCGGTGATCGTCATGACAAATGTCACCGCCATCCCCATACTGACTGCCGAAGACAATTTTTTGGATACTCCGACAAAGGGACACAACCCCAGGAAATATGCGAGGACAAAATTATTGACAATGGCCGCAGAGATAAAAATCAGTATGAGCTTCATGACACTGCCCGCTTTTCATTGATCCAGTTGGCCAGCCCGATGAGTAAGCCCAGGGTTAAAAAGGCGCCCGGGGGCAGCACCATCACCATCCAGGGCGCCCACCAGTCACCAAGCAGCTGGAATTGCAGGATGGAACCGGACCCGAGAATCTCCCGGATAGATCCCAGAACAAACAGGACGGCAATAAACCCGACCCCGGTTCCCAACGCATCCAGCACGGATCGGCCCACCGGATTTTTGGACGAAAACGCCTCCTGTCGTCCCAGAATCATACAATTGACCACGATCAACGGAACATACGCTCCGAGTGCCTCGCTGATGTCCGGATAAAACGCCGCCAGGAAGCGATCCGCCAGCGTCACGAAAGTAGCGATAATCACAATAAACCCGGCGATCCGGACCTGGTGCGGAAAAATCTTGCGGAATGAACTGATGATGAGACTGGAGCTGGTAATCACAAAGGTGGTGGCCAATCCCATGGCCAGTCCGTTGATGGCGGAATTGGTCACTGCCAGGGTGGGACATAATCCCAGCAGGGAGATGAGAATCGCATTTTCGTCCCACATCCCTTTGGTCAATTCTCTGGTCAACGATACACGCTTCTTTGCCATCAGCCTGCCTGCTGTATTCGAGTTTGATAGATTGCCTTTGCCTGTTCCAGACTGCGGTTTAAAATATACACCACAGCCCGGGAGGAGATGGTTGCTCCGGTGATAGCCTGCACCTCTGTCGGCTGATCCGGCTTTTCATTTTTCAACGCGGTAATGTCGGGCGATGTCGGAACTCCCTGGAACTGCTCCGTGAACCAGTCCGGATTCTGCCTGTTGCCGGGGTCCCGGTCGATTTTCGACCCCAATCCGGGCGTTTCAATCTGTTCCAGAATCGCTACCCCGGTGATCTCTGCAAAATCGGGTGCGACTCCCACCATCATCGCGATTTCCCCCTGGAACCCGCTGCCGGCTGCCCGGAAGGCAATACCCACGGTATTTCCTGACGCATCCTTTCCAACATAGAAGGTTTTGCCATCTTCCTGCATTTCCTCATAATGATCATGTGGAGGCAGCACATCCGCGACGGCCGATCGAATCTTCTCCAACCGGTGCTGCTCTATCTTCGGCTGGGTGAAACTATCCCAGGAAGCAAGAATGCCTCCGGAAATGGTGGTAATGACCGCCAGGACGATGATCATTCTCGCAGTGGTACTCATGCCCGCACCTCCCCGAAAATTTCCGGTCTGGTATAACGGTTAATCAGCGGCGTAAAGGCATTCATCAGCAGGATGGAGTACATCACGCCTTCCGGTAATCCGCCGAACAACCGGATAACAATTAATATAATTCCGGCACCGATGCCAAAGATCCAGGAGCCTCCGGGCGTGATGGGAGACGTCACCATATCCGTGGCCATAAAGAATGCCCCGAACATCAGGCCGCCGGACAATAGATGAAAAATGGGATCAGGATACTGGGCGGGATTGATCAGCCAGAAGATGCCTCCCAGTATGAATACAGATCCCAGGAAGCTCACCGGGATTCGCCAGTCCGCATATTGTCTTGCCAGGAGAAACAGGCCGCCTGCGAGAATCGCGACAGTCGAAGTTTCTCCCAGAGATCCGCCGATGTTTCCGGTGAGCAGCGGGAGGTACTCGGTCATGATTTGTTCGAATTTGAACTGTCCCAGAGGAGTCGCTGCCGTCACTGCATCCACGGCATTGTATTTCGCGGTATTGGGCAGCGTCCAGGTCGTCATCGCCACCGGGAAGCTGGCCTGCAGAAACGCCCGTCCCAGCAATGCCGGATTGAAAATGTTATCTCCCAGTCCGCCGAAAATCTGTTTCCCGATGGCAATGGCGAACACCGATCCGATGATGCCGCCTGCAATTGAGAAGGACGGGGGAAGCACCAGTGCCAGTAAGAGGCCCGTAATGGCAGCACTGCCGTCTTTGATGGTCAGACGTTCACCCTTCAGATAATTTATCCCGGCTTCGGTTGCCAGAGCCGCGACCACGCAGGCGGCGATCATCCAGAGGGCAGTCATCCCGAAATAGAACACCGCCATGACAGCGGCAGGCAATACCGCCCCGACCACGGACCACATAATCTTTGGAACGCTCTCTGTGGTATACTGATGGGGTGACGGGGAAAGGATGAATTGCCGGTCCGGAGTGAATAGTTTGCTCTTCGGACCTTTTTGCTTCTTCGACTTGGCTGTGCGTCTGCTCTTTTTCTGCTTGTGATCCGAATCCGTCTTCCGGGATGATTTCTGGTCGTCTGTACTCATGCTGGAATATCCTGTAGCCCTCAGTTACGCCGCCTGCTTTGCCTGTTGTTCATTCAGACGGAATTTCCCGACCCGAATCCATTGAACCAGTGGGATATGCGAGGGACATACGAAAGCACAGGAGCCGCACTCAATGCAATTCTGTACCCCGTATTCCTCCAGGCCATCGAGTTGTTTGTGCTCAGCCATCTTGGCGAGCCGGGTGGGCATCAGGTTCATCGGGCACGCCTGTACACACGATCCGCAGCCGATACAGGGATACGACTCGAATCTCCGGATGCTGGCATCGGTGGAACAGATTAATCCACCGGTGGCTTTGACAATCGGAACAGACAGATCATACTGGGCATGCCCCATCATCGGACCGCCCATAAAGACCTGGACCGCATTATCCTTTAAGCCGCCGGCAAATTCAATGAGAGCACTGAACGGCGTTCCGATCCTGGCCAGAATATTCTTCGGCTCCCGAATGCCGTCCCCGGTGAGGGTCACCACCCGTTCCACCAGTGGCTTGCCTTCGGTCACCGCCCGGGCTATCGACAGAGCGGTCCCCACATTATGCACCACCGTTCCTACATCCATGGGAAGTCCACCGGTGGGAACCTTGCGGCCTAAAACCGAATTGATCAGCATCTTTTCCGCGCCCTGGGGATATTTCGTCTCCAGAGAGACGACCTGATAATCCAGTCCCATCTTCTCCACCTGCGCTTGCATCGCCCGGATGGCATCAGGCTTATTATCTTCGATGCCGATATACCCGGTCTCAACCCCCAGTATCTTCATGATAATCGCCATCCCCGTGAGGATTTGCCCGGTCTGCTCCACCATAATGCGATGATCGGAAGTCAGGTAGGGCTCGCATTCCGCCCCATTCAGGATGAAGGTATCGATGGGTTTCTCTTCCGGCGGCTGGAGTTTCACGTGGGTGGGGAACGCCGCGCCGCCCAATCCCACTATCCCGGCATCTCTGATGAGATTGCGCAGCTCCCCGGCAGGAGCATCTTCCCAGTGATCCGGGTGATCCAGCAGCTCCCATTCTTCTTCCTCCTCCCGCCGGATATGAATCATTTGTGCCTTCGATCCCAGCGGATGCAGGAAAGAGTCCACCGCGTTGACTTTCCCGGTCACCGAAGCATGTATCGGACTGGAGACGAACTGATCACTCCGGGCGATAATCTGGCCCGTTTTCACCTCATCACCGCGTTTTACCAGCGGTTCATCCGCGGACCCGATATGCTGCTGCAGCGGAATGAAGACCTCGTCCGGCAGCGGCATGGTTTCAATTGGCCGTGCATTAGTAAGTTCTTTATAATCATGCGGATGGACGCCTTTTTTTAATGTTGGAAATTTCAACACCCGTATCCCTCTTATTTCATTTATGTTTTCTCAGTTACGAGAACCAGCCGGGCTGCATCCCCTGTGTTTCCTGCATCGTTTTTTTATCCCGTTTTGATGTTTCAAATTGTATGCCAGGCAGGATGCGTGATGGGTGACCGGGAGTTTTGCAGGAACATACTGCGCCGCTGGAGCAACCGATAGAGCGCACCTGGAAAATCCCAGCCAAATGCTGAGGGGCCAGCCAATTGATCCGTGGCGAATCCTCGAAATCTGATGCTTTCTCGCAATCTCCGGTTGACTGTCTGAAATCCCTGCTGTAACTTTTTGGGTTCTTTGAGAGAGAATCTGGTGCAGGGAAGCCCGTGGAAATCGGGTACAGCCCCGCTACTGTGATCGGCGACAACCGTTGTCAACAGCCACTGCCCCGGCGATTCGGGACGGGAAGGCGCAACGGAAGGATGACCCGTCAGTCAGGAAACCTGCCAGGTTCGGAACCGTTAACCACTGAACCTTCGAGGGTGAGGTTATGGTAAGATCATTCGTCAGCATCCAACCGACAAGATCACCTGATACCTTCCCTGCTCTGCGGGAAGGCCGATGCGTCAACTAGGATACCTGTTTTTCCTCTGGTTTGTCTGGATCTCCTCGCTCCCGGCGCAGTCGGAGACTAATATCATCGGAGTGGTCCGGGATTCGCTGACCGGCCAGCCCATTGCAGATGCGGCGGTGTCTGTCCTGGGGACGCCCGGTGGAGCCTATACCAACAGGCAGGGTGAATTTTCCCTTGCGGACCTCTATCAGGGAACATATCAGATTGCCATCTCACATATCGGGTATCATTCCCGTACGGTGCGAGTCAGCACCTCCCGGGATCTGCCAACCTATCTTACTGTGCCGCTTCGTCCCAGAAGATATCACCTGCCCCCGGTGATCGTGGAAGAGAAGCGTGAAGAGCCTCAGGCGATAGAAATATCCCGCAGTGAACTTCAGGAGAGTCAGGCAGAAACCCTGGACGAGGTCCTGGCTCACCATCCGGAAATCTCGATGAGCACTCAATCGTCCACCGGTGGCATGCAGGTGCGTATCCGCGGGAGCGATGCCAACCAGGTGCTGGTGCTGCTGGACGGCATCCCCCTGAATGATCCGATGACCGGGTCGGTTGACCTGAGCCAGATCCCGGCCGGTCTTGTGGAAAGCGTGACTATTCACACCCGGGGAAGCAGTGCGGAATATGGTTCCGGCGCGTTTGCCGGAGTGGTGAACATCCGCACCCGCTCCAGACCGCTCGAGCGTCTGCAGATAAAACCGACCATCGGAACCCCTGGACGGCTCGGGCTTTCCGGAGATTTTTCCGGCAAACTCTCTTCCTGGACTTACAACCTGTTCGCAGAACACCGGGACGTCCGGAATGACTATGCCTTCACCTACCAGCGTCCGGACGGAACTCGTGTCCATGATACCCGGCAGAACACCGATTTCCGGTTGCAATCACTGCAGGCAGGGATTATTAGGTCCACCGATTCCGGCCGGTTCAATCTGCGGACAAACTTTCTGCGATCACAGCGCGGCATCCCCGGGCGAATCTATCAATGGACGCCTTATGCCCGGGCGAACGACCGGCGGTTCGGTGCCTGGGGTTCCTGGCAGCAACAATGGGATACGCTTTCGCTCGATGTGCAATCCAGCTACGGACAGGCAACCACCCGGATGCACAACAGCCCGCCGCCGGATGCGCCGCTGCGATACCGCACGGTTCCGGCATATTCCACAAAGTACGAGCATCATTCGCTCCGGAACCGCCTGCAACTTACCCATCAAACGACTGATGGGCTGAGCCTGGAAGGAGACCTGCAGCATCAGCGGACAGGATTCGATCAGGAGGAAACCGCATCTGATTATGCCAGACCAATCCATGCTGCCGAACAACAGTACGGGGCCGGGTTCGGCGGGAAGTTGCAGCTTCCGCTCCCGGCAATGGACTGGCAGTTGAAAATCCAGCCGATGCTGCGTTATTCACATATTGACGTTCGGAGCAGCAGCCTGGCATTTTCCTATCCGTTCCGGAGTTACAGTGTGAACCTGTCCCTCACATGGAACCGGCGGATCTCCGGCGCCGTTTACGCCAATTCAAACCGATCGTTTCGAATTCCGACCTTCGGCGATCTCTTTTACCAGGATTTCCGGGTGTCCGGCAACCCGGACCTGCGCCCGGAAAGGGGATCGGAACACTCCATGGGATTTCGGCTCTTCGGCGGCGAGTGGTTCTCCGGATCCCTGAATGGAGAAGTCTTCCGGAAAACGGTGACCGACCAGATCATCTGGGTGACCGGCTCGTTCGGAAACTTCACCCCGACCAACACCGACAGCCGGATCACCGGGCAATCCGTTTCCTTCGACTGGGAGCTGCCCGGCGAACGCCTTTTCGGGCAGATATTTTTCGAACGGCTGGTCGCCCTGGACAGGACACCGAACCATGCGCTGTTCAACAAGCAGCTTCCCTTTCGTCCCCGGTACAGGGCCCAGCTCTCTCTGGGAAGTCGACTGGAATGGCTGGAGATCACCTACCATCACCGCTACCGGGGCCGGCAGTTCATCACCCGGGCGAACACAAAAGCACTGCCGCCCTACGACCTGGGAGACCTGATCATTTCAGCAGAGATTGATCCCCGGGCGCGCTCATCGTTTCATATTACTGTCGGCGCACGCATTGACAATCTCTGGGAGACTTCGTACCAGACCATGGACCGGATGCCGGAACCCGGCCGGACCTTTCTGATTTCGTTCACCCTCGGCTATACACCCTAACCTGACACAGGAGAATATTTATGTCTGTCAAAAGAAAATCTTCGCCCCCGATAATGATACTGGGACTTATCCTGGTAATGATAGGATTCTATGGTTGTGATCTCCTGCCGGTCCAGCCGGAGCAGGACGTCACCGGCGAATCCTTGTTCGTGTTGAACGCCCTGTCTCAAACGGTTTCCCGGATTTCACTCGAAACCGAAGAGGTGGATTCACTGTTTGCCCATACGGAGGCCGTTCCCGGCGATATGGCACTCCAGGGGGAAAACCTGCTGGTGCTCAACTCCACTCCGGCCTCGCTGCAGGTGATCTCCTTGCAGGACACTGCTTCCCGGCAGATCTACAACCTGACTCCCGGCAGCAACCCGTATGACCTGTACGTCACGGCTGAACATTTGTATATCAGCGGTCTGATTTCGGGGCAACTGTACATCCTGGATGCGGCCAATTACCAGATGATTGACTCGGTGGGAGTCGGTGCCGCTCCCGAGGGTATTGCTGTTGATGAGACGCGGATCTATGTTGCCACCAGCGACGGCTGGCAGCAGGGATACGGGCATTCGGCGGTTCACGTGATTGCCAGAACCACCTTCGCCCCGGTTGATACCATCCCCGTGCATCCCAATCCCCAGCGTCTGGCCATAGCACCGGACGGAATGCTGCACGTCCTCTGCACCGGCAATTATGTGGATGTTTCCGGTGCGGTGGATGTGATTCATCCGGCAACCCTCTCTGTGGAAGCGACTGTTCAATCGGGAGGCGCTCCCGGATATATTGTCCTTACCACAGAAAATCTTGCTTTCCTTTCGGAATTCGGCGTGGAGTCCGAACAGGAGGCTGCCGGATTCCTCTATGCTTATAATCCCAGCGATTACCAGGTGCTGCGGGATAGTGAGACTCCCATTGAAGTGGGCTACGGAGCCATGGGAATGGCATACGATCAGGAGCAGAATCTCCTGTATGTGACGAATTTTAAGGCTAATACACTGCAGGCTCTCAATCCGGAAACCTACCAGGTTGAGAAAACCTACCAGGTTAGTGATGGCCCGCAGTCAGTTATGATTTATCGAGCCGGTTGAGCACTTTTTTCAGGTTCATTGGGACCGGGATTTGTCTGTGAGGAAGAGCCCTGCACAGGAATTAGTCGGTATTGTGGGTGAGATATTGACGCAATCGGTTGAGTATCTTCGGGTTCTGTAATTTTTTCAGGCCTTCGGCTTTAATCTGGCGAATACGCTCCCGGGTGAGATTATACTTCTGACCGATCTTCCCGAGGGTCTGGGGATAATCTTCGCCAATCCCGTAATACAGGCGGATAATATCTGCTTCCTTCGGTGACAACGTATTCAATGCCTCATCGATTTCATATCGCAGGGAGGGGTCGTCAAAAATGGAGTCGGGTTTATTCACTTCATTGGAAGAGAGCACTTTCAGCAGGGTCATATTATCATCTCCCTGGGGTTCATCCACCGATTTTTCGCGCTTGGCGACCATTCTGGCATTTGAAATGGCATCACGCTCCGTATTCATAGCATCTGCAATTTCCTCATCAGTCGGATCTCGCCCGTACTTTTTATGCAACCGTTCCGAGGTCTTCCGCATCTTGATGATTTCGCTGACCCGGTTCATGGGAAGCCGAACCGTGCGGGACTTCTGCGATATCGCCTCCAGTATCGCCTGCTGAATCCACCAGACAGCATATGAGATAAATTTAAATCCGCGGGTCTCATCAAACCGGAAGGCAGCCCTGATGAGTCCGATATTCCCTTCACTAATCAGATCTTCCAGAGATAATCCACGGTTCTGATACTTCTTGGCCACGCTCACCACAAACCGAAGATTAGATCGAACCAGCGTATTCAACGCCTCCCGATCCCCTTCTTTCGCCCGCTTTGCCAGCCGGATTTCCTCTTCCGGCTCCAGTAAGTTTTCTCGGTTGATTTCTTCCAGGTATCTTTGCAATACCCGGTTTGCACGGCCGGGCATTTTGTTCATACATTCTCCTTTATCATGACCCTCAGTACTTCTTCCACTCCTGAGCACAGCCTGACTATATACAAATCGGGGAACCGAGTGTTCCCCCTCAAATATGCTATATACATTCTGAGACCTACTTTTTCGTTTCTCTGCCGATAAGATAATTACTTTCGATTCGTAAGTCTATTAATTTAGTTGTTGAAATGAAGAGGCAGGATATAGCTTGAATAAGCACTGCTCCGCTCTCCCGGTAGTGGTCCGGCCGGAGCGAATAATTGATTGTTATCGCCCTTGCTGAATCATACGCCTCCTCCGGAGGCCTGGCTCACTTGTTCTCGTTATTTACTTGCGGAACCTCTTATCACTTTTGGTTTGGAATACCTGTTTGACCGATTGCGCCATCCACCCCAGTGATCGCTCCTCCGGGAGTTCGAACTCAGACACCGCCGGTTTGATGTCCAGGAGGGGCGTCCCGTCGAGTATATCCACATTCCCGATTGTGAGGATGTTTCCATACACCCGGAGCAATTTCACCGTGGAAAGACCAATCGGATTGGGACGGCGCGGAGCCCGGGTGGCAAAGACTCCCCGTTCCTGATCATCCAGAAAAGGCACCACCTGCAAATCATATCCTTCTGATCTATGGAAGTAATAAATCAGATGGATATGCGAGAAACCCTCCAGATCTTTGAGCCCCCCGGTATATTGTTCCTGTACTTCCACGGATCCCTGCACTCCCTGTGCGCCTGCAGGCTGAATAGGCATACCTTCCGGTTTTGTAAATGGCGAACGGATTAAGCCTATTGGACGAAATTCGATTGCATGCATGGTGTTCACTCCTGGGCATAAGTATTGAGTTGTCTGCTTATCAGGTGTTGCATTTATCCACTCAGGTGTTTCCTTGAAATATACATCTGAATACCTTATAAATAAATAACACATCCTTCGGAGGGGAGATCAGTGAAACCTGGCTTCCCCGCCGCATGCCCGTGTTCCGGAATCCTCTGAGCTCTTCTTTCTGTCCGGAGAGTGCGGTCTTAGTGCCCGGGGCAGCTGTGGTGATCTTTTGCTTTTCCAAATAGAACGATATTCTATAACTTACCATTAGAGAAGGAGATTCCGAGAGGATCACGGAGCCGGATATATATCATGGAAAACATTCTTTTTACTGTGGCACTTATTATTTTCGCGGGCATTGTCTCCCAATTGCTGGCGGATAAATTCAGATTTCCCGCCATCGTTCCGTTACTGGTACTTGGAGCCTTACTGGGACAACTGGGTATTCTCAGAGTCGGAGTGTTGGGGGATGGTCTGGAAACCATCGTTCATATCGGGGTCGCCATTATTCTGTTTGAAGGAGGGCTCTCCCTGCGTCGGGTCGATTTTAAGAGTGCCCCGCGAACAATCCGGAACCTCATTACTGTCGGTTTACTGATAACCTGGGTGCTGGGTGCCCTGACGGCATATCTCGTCTTTCCCGACCTGCAAACCGACACCGGGATCCGGGTGGCAGTGTTATTCGGAGCCCTCATCACGGTGACCGGACCCACCGTGATTATGCCCTTACTCAAGAGTGTCCGGACCAACCAGAAAATCTCCACTATTTTAACCTGGGAAGGGATTCTGATCGATCCGATTGGGGCTATTCTGGCGGTGGTCATTGTTACTTTCATCGAAAATATCGCCACTGCGCCTGGCGGGGGGTTTATTATCCGGGAGTTTATCCGGAGCCTGGCTATCGGTGCGTCTATCGGCGTCGGTGGCGGGCTCTTGATAAACTCTCTGTTGAACAAGCGCCGGTTCATTCCCTGGGATCTGCGCAATCTGTTTGTGCTTTCTGCCGTCATCGTGGTCTACGCAGTTTCAGACTGGCTTCAACATGAAAGCGGTGTGCTCGCTGTGACCGTCACCGGTCTGTTACTGGGAATACTCAAACCAACCGGGATCGAGGAAATTGAGACGTTTAAAGGGCAGCTCACCACCTTAATGGTCTCGTTCCTGTTCATTCTCCTGGCTGCGAAGCTGGATCTGGAGCGCATGGTCAATCTGGGGTGGAATGGCCTCCTGCTGCTGGGAGTGGTTATTTTTGTCATTCGGCCGTTGAATATCTTCGCCTCCACCTGGAAATCCGATTTGAATCTGCGGGAGAAGCTCTTCCTCTCGTGGATTGCACCCCGGGGCATCGTGGCGGCAGCTGTGGCCTCCCTGTTCGCCACCAATCTGGCCCAAATACCGGGACATGCAGAGGTCGCTCCATATCTGGAAAGTCTGACTTTTCTGGTGATCGGCGGTACCGTCTTCATTCAGGGAGGTACTGCCCGCTATATGGCGAAATTTCTGGATATCCTTCAACCGGAGCCGCGCGGTTTTCTCTTCGTAGGAGCCAACTCACCGGCCCGGAAACTGGCAAAAGCAATCAAGCATGTCGGATTTCGGATCCTGATGTCGGATACGAATAAATCGAACTGTCGTGCCGCAAGAAAAGAGGGTCTTGAGGCTATTCATGCCGATGCGCTTGATCCGGAGACGTTCGAAGAAACCCCCCTGGAGGGCATCGGAAATTTGATTGCGATGACGCCGAATGCGGAAGTGAACATCCTGGCGTGCCAGCAGGGTGCAAAGTTTTTCGGATCGAATCATGTCTTCCGCATTCGATTGCAGGACGACAAAGACGATCACCCAGAGGCACGTCAGTTACGAGATGAAGGGATCTTATTGTTTGATGAAACAATGACTTTCAGTGTCCTCCAACAACATCTGCGTCAGGGCCGGGATTTTTACTGTATGCATTACGAAGAGAGCACACAGGAAAAAGCCGAACAGGAGGAGCAGCGCACTGTCCCGCTCTTCTATGTGAAAAATGACCACCTCGAACTGGTCGCTCCTGATATTGATATCCCCAAAGGTGCCCAGGTGGTTTGCTTCGGAGAAATACCCGACTCATCCACCTTGTTCGAAGACAACGGAGACCAAGCCTGGGAGAATCCGAACGGATCGTAAAACTACTCAATGGCTGCTCAGTTTGACAGCCCCGTCCACCGCCTGAATTCTGCTTGCTTTTACGCCGGGACGCATCTAATTTCCGATCAAAATAAGTATGATATTCCTGTTTCATCTACGACCATGCGACTACTATTCAATCCACAGGTAACCCCTTCTGGAGACCCTCCTGATTCCAGGAGGGTTTTACGATTTCAGGGGTATCATTTTCACATCAACACACGGAGGCTCTCATGTATGGGCCGTATCAGCATCTGGATTTAACGGATTTCTCGCAACCGGAGAATGTGGAGCGCATGAAGGAATCTCTGGCCAGGGTGAAATCCGAATTCGGCAAAACGTATCAGTTAATTATTGGCGGACAACGGATTGCCGGGAACGGCACGTTTAATTCATACAATCCTTCCGGGAAGGACGAAGTGATCGGTGCTTTTCAAAAAGCTCAACCACAGCACATTGACCAGGCACTCGAGTCAGGATGGACGGCATTTCGGGAATGGAGCACGATGAGTCCGGAGGCTCGTGCCGCTATTTTCCTGCGCGCGGCGGCCAGAATGAAAGAACACCGCCTGGAGCTGGCCGCCTGGGAGGTGTACGAAGAAGGAAAGAACTGGGTGGAGGCTGATGCCGATGTGGTTGAGGCCATTGATTTCCAGGAATATTATGCCAGAGAAGCCATCCGGTACGAGCAGCCACAGTCTATTCATCCCTTCCCGGGGGAAAATAACGAATACATATATATCCCTCTGGGAGTCGGAGCCATCATTCCTCCGTGGAATTTTCCCCTTGCTATTATGTCCGGGATGACCGCGGCAGCGGTGGTGGCCGGTAACTGCGTGGTGTTGAAGCCATCACCCGACTCCCCGATGCTGGCAGCGAAATATGCGGAAATTCTGGAGGAAGAAGGATTGCCCGAGGGAGTGGTGAATTTCGTGACCGGCGAAGACGAGACCATCGGAGATCACCTGGTCGGCCATCCCCGGACCCGATTTATCTCTTTTACCGGTTCTCAGGCGGTCGGATTGCATATTAATGAGCTGGCCGCCAGACCGCAGGAGGGTCAGAAGTTTATGAAGCGAGTCATAGCGGAAATGGGGGGGAAAGATGCACAAATCGTGCTGGCGGATGCGGAGGTGGAGACAGCGGCTGAAGCTGCAGTGATAGGAGCGTTCGGCTATCAGGGCCAGAAATGTTCCGCCTGTTCCCGGCTGATCATCGAGGAGGATGTGTATGATGATGTCTTGGAGCAGGTGATCAAACGGGCCAAGGAGATCGTGGTGGGACCGGTGGAAAAGCAGGAAAATTGGATGGGACCCTTGATTAACGCCGAAGCCGAAGAGAAGGTCCTCCGGTATATCAACATCGGAAAACAGGAGGCGACCCTGGTGCTGGGCGGAGAGAAGATACATAATCAGGGCTATTTTATCGAGCCTACCATCTTCGAAAACGTCAAACCGGGTTCACAGATTGAACAAGAGGAGATATTCGGACCGGTGCTCTCTGTGATTCGGGCACGTGATTACGATCATGCATTAGAAATTGCCAATGATACTGACTATGGATTGACCGGTGGTGTCTTTACGAAAGACCAGCGAAAAATCGAACGGGCGAAACGGGAATTCCAGGTGGGGAATCTCTACTTTAACCGGAAAATCACCGGCTCGCTGGTCGGCATCCAGCCGTTCGGCGGCTTCAAATTATCAGGCACCGACGCCAAAGCCGGCGGTCCGGACTATCTTCTCAACTTCCTGCAGCCGAAAACCATTACCCAACGATTGTAATTTCAGTCAAGGGAGAACGGAGATTATGCCTGCACAATTGCGTGGCTGCCTGGAATGGATCCACTGGTTCGGTTTCTGTTAGCCACTCCACTTGCTTCCTGCTGTGAATCTGACACCAACACTTCCCTGTGAAGACTGAAACCGGGAGAATCGGAATGGCCAGAACAAACGTGGTGATTATGGGGGCAGCCGGGCGGGATTTTCATAACTTCAATATCTGCTTCAGAGATAACAAAGCCTATCGGGTGGCGGCGTTTACCGCCACGCAGATCCCGAACATTGAGGGCCGCCGGTATCCACCGGAACTGGCCGGAGACCTCTATCCCGATGGGATTCCTATCTTGCCGGAAACAGATCTGGAACAGATCATCAGAGAGGAAAACACAGAGGAGATAATTTTTTCTTACAGTGATGTCTCACATGAGTACGTCATGCATGTAGCTTCCCGGGTTGCCCGGGCGGGAGCGGATTTTCGGTTGATGGGTACAGCGAAAACAATGCTGAGCAGCAGCAAGCCGGTGGTGGCGGTCTGTGCGGTACGAACTGGCGCCGGGAAGAGTCAGACCACCCGGCGGGTTGCCGCACTGCTTTCCGAGGCCGGAAAAAAGGTGGTGGTGATTCGCCACCCCATGCCATACGGAGATCTTGCCAGACAGAGAATCCAGCGCTTTGCCACCATCGAAGACCTGCATCACCAGGAATGCACCATCGAAGAGATGGAAGAATACGAACCCCACATTAACCGGGGATCGGTGGTCTACGCCGGTGTCGACTATGAAGCGATTCTTGCACAGGCGGTCGAGGAGGCCGATATCATTCTCTGGGATGGCGGGAATAACGATACGCCGTTTATCAAACCGGATATCCTGATTACCGTGACTGATCCTCACCGGCCGGGCCACGAAATCCGCTATTACCCTGGCGAAACAAATCTCAGAATGGCGGATGCGGTCATTATCAATAAGATTGACACTGCGGAGCAGGCGGGGGTTGCCGAAGTCCGCAAAAATATCGATACCTACAACCCCGACGCTGTAGTCATCGAAGCAGCCTCTCCCCTCCGGGTGGAAGATCCGTCATCCATTCGCGGCAAAGCGGTGCTGGCAGTGGAAGACGGGCCCACGCTTACCCACGGAGATATGCAATACGGGGCCGCCGTAGTAGCAGCCCGAAAGTTCGGCGCGTCCCAGCTGGTTGATCCCAGGCCGTATATAACCGGTTCACTGCGGGAAACCTTTGAGCAGTATCCGGACGTTGGGGATCTCCTCCCGGCGATGGGGTATGGAAATCATCAAATCAAGGATCTGGAGGCGACCATTAACAAAACCAAATGTGATGTGGTGGTAATTGGCACGCCTATTGACCTTCGACGAATCATTGATATCAAGCATCCCACAGTTCGGGTATCTTATGAACTGCAGGAAATCGGACAGCCGACACTGAAAGATATACTTCAACCGGTGATCACATGAAATACGGGAAAACCGCCGTGGTGGCACTCGGGGGCAATGCGATTAGCCCGAAGGGCGAACCGGATACCATCGCGAATCAGTTCCGGCATACCCGGGAGAGTCTGGCGGCAATACTTCCCCTGATTGACGAGCACTATCGTCTGGCCATAACACACGGCAACGGTCCCCAGGTGGGGAATGCCTTATTTCGGGTGGAACTTGCCCGGGGGAAGGTTCCGGTGCTTCCGCTCGGTGTGTGCGTGGCGGACACCCAGGGCGGAATGGGGTATATGATAGAACAATCGCTGCAGAATCGATTACAGCGGCATAATATCAACCGGCAGGTCGTAACAATCGTTACCCAGGTCATCGTTGACAGAAATGACCCTTCTATTCGGAATCCGACAAAATTCATCGGACAGTTCTACACGGAATCCGAGGCGAAACAGCTGGCGGAACAGAACAGTTGGACCGTCAAATACGATTCGGGACATCAGGCCTGGCGTCGGGTGGTGCCGTCCCCAATACCACAAGAAATTATCAATTGGAAACCAATTCAACAGTTAGTGGAGGCCGGCACCATCGTTATTGCTTCCGGTGGTGGTGGTATTCCGGTGTATATCGAGGACAATGGGGATTATGAAGGCATGGATGCCGTGATCGATAAGGATCGCGCGGCGGCTATTCTTGCCAGAGATATTGGTGCCAGTGAGCTCTTCATTATGACCGATGTCCCGGAGGTGTATCTGGATTACGGGAAAACGACCCAGCGGCCACTCCGAGAGATTCATCTGGAGGAGGTCAAAAAGGTGTTTTCGGGAGAGCAATTTCCCCCCGGATCCATGGGGCCGAAAATAGAGGCAGCCATCACCTTTCTGGACCGTGGCGGCGAAAGAGTGATTATCACGTCCATTGAAGAGATGGCAGAAACCCTCGCCGGTGATCGTGGCACCGCTATTTTTCCTTAAATCTTTCGTTAATAATCCGGAGAATTTTTATTAATTTCAGAAACTAATTCGATGATGAAACCGGGAGTGCACCATGAAGATTCATGAATATCAGGCCAAAGAGATATTGAGAAAATATGCGGTGGCCGTTCCGGATGGTCAGGTGGCCACCACTCCGGAGGAAGCACAAGCCATTGCAGAAAAGCTGGGCGGAGACGCGGTGGTCGTTAAAGCACAAATCCATGCCGGAGGGCGGGGAAAAGGTGGTGGAGTGAAACTAGCGAACTCCCCTGGGGAAGTTCGAGAACTGGCTGCTGAGATGCTGGGGATGAATTTGGTCACCCATCAAACCGGACCCGAAGGAAAAGAAGTCCGCAAAGTTCTGATTGAGCAAGGCGTGAATATCGCACGAGAGTTATATGCCGGGATCGTGCTGGATCGGGCAGTCGCGCAGAACGTATTCATGGTTTCCACCGAAGGCGGAGTTGAGATTGAAGCAGTTGCGGCAGAGACACCGGAAAAAATCCTGAAAGAATGGATAGATCCTGCAGTGGGTTTTCGTCCTTTTCAGGCCTCCCGAATAGCCTTCGGTTTAGGGTTGACCGGTTCCCAGGTACGATCTGCCGTGAAATTTTTCCGGAGCCTCTATCGAGCCTATCAGGAGACTGACGCCTCTCTGGCGGAAATCAATCCCCTGGTGGTGACCGCCGACGGCGACGTACTGGCCCTGGATGCAAAAATGAATTTTGATGATAATGCACTCTACCGCCATCGGGATATCCGGGATTACCGGGATCTCACCGAGGAAGACCCGGCGGAAATCGAAGCGTCGAAGTACGATCTGAATTATATCAACCTGGATGGAAACGTGGGGTGTATGGTCAATGGTGCGGGACTGGCAATGGCCACCATGGATATCATCAAATTATCGGGAGGCGAACCTGCCAACTTTCTGGATGTGGGAGGTGCTGCTTCTCCGGAGACAGTCCAGCAAGGGTTTAAAATCATTCTGCAGGATGAGAAAGTGAAGGCTGTACTGATAAATATCTTCGGAGGGATCGTCCGCTGTGACCGGGTGGCTCAGGGCATTATCGATGCGCTGGAGGGTCTGAGAGTCAGCGTCCCGGTGGTCGTTCGGCTGGAAGGGACCAACTCCCGGGAAGCTGCCGAATTACTGGAAGCGTCTCCCCTGGAATTCTCTGTGGCTCAGAGCTTGCGAGACGCAGCCGAAAAATCCGTTGCCGTGGTGACATAAATTTAAAAAGGAGTCAGGCATGGGCATTCTGGCAAATAAAAACACGCGACTCATAGTGCAGGGTATTACCGGCAGTGAGGGGTCGTTTCATACCGAACAAATGGTGGAGTATGGCACAAATATCGTCGCCGGCGTTACTCCGGGAAAGGGCGGTCAAACGCACCAGGATATTCCCGTATATAATTCCGTGCGGGAAGCCGTGGAGCGTCATGAAGCAAATGCCTCGGTGATATTCGTTCCGCCACCCTTTGCCGCTGATGCGATTCTGGAAGCCGCCGAAGCTGAACTTGCTCTGGTCGTATGCATCACCGAAGGGATCCCGGTGCAGGATATGCTCCAGGTCCATCACTACCTGCAGGACAAGCCGACCCGGCTGATTGGTCCGAACTGTCCGGGCGTCATCACTCCCGGCGAGGCCAAGGTCGGCATCATGCCGGGATTTATCCACCGCCCGGGACCGGTCGGTATTATCTCCAGAAGTGGAACGCTCACCTACGAAGCGGTGCATCAGCTCACCACTCATGGTCTGGGCCAGTCTACGGCGATCGGCATCGGAGGAGATCCGATCATCGGCTCCACCTTCACCGATTTATTAGCCCTATTCGCAGAAGATCCGGCCACGGAGGCGGTGATGCTCATCGGTGAGATCGGCGGTACAGCCGAAGAGGATGCCGCCCAATGGATTCAGGAGACCACTTTTCCAAAACCGGTGGTGGCGTTTGTCGCCGGCCGGACCGCACCGCCCGGGCGCCGCATGGGCCACGCCGGAGCGATTATCTCCGGTGGCCAGGGAACCGCCGACCAGAAAATTCACACCCTTCGTGAGGTGGGGATTACCGTGTGTGAGAGTCCGGCCACCATCGGGGAACAGGTCGCAGAAGTTCTGGCTTAAACGTCGGGCATGATGCGTAATCTGCCAGTGAATGCCGTCGACAGGGACAGCGAAGAAGCTTTTCGAATGAAAACAATCCAGACCAGCAGGAAAACGGGAGACCAGCTGCATGAATCAAACACTTGCCATCATTAAACCGGATGCTATCCGGAATAATTATCAGGGAAAAATAATTGATCACATTGTAGAAGAAGGATTTACAATCCGGGCGTGTCTCTTGACACAATTGACCATCAGAGATGCCCGACAGTTTTACGCAGTCCACCGAGACAAACCTTTTTTCGATGATCTGGTTGAGTTTATGACCTCCGGACCTTGTCTGCCGATGGTCCTGGAACATGCAGATGCCGTCAATTATTTCCGCGAAATTATCGGAGCCACCGATCCGGCAGACGCCGGGGAAGGCACGATTCGACAACTGTATGCCGAATCCCTGCAGAATAATGCCATTCATGGGTCTGACTCTCCGGAGAATGCGGAAAAAGAGATTGCATTTTTCTTCAGCACACGGGATATTATACCGTAATTTCCCGGGTGCACAGGATACCAATATCTCCTACAAAGGTGACCATGATGCAAAAGCATAAAGGTTTTCTGCTTGGTTTCTTCATCTTTTCGCTCATCAGCTGTGGTCCTGAAAAACGAGAAGCCGTCTTAAAAACGGGAGTCACAAATCATCCGGTACAACTGGAAGTGCGTTCAGGTGATATTACTGCAAACGAGATGGTAGAGTGGTCCTTTACAAAGCTCCCTCCCCGGGTTATCCTGACAAAATATGATTTTCAGCCGGTACACAGCAGTCCCCAGGTTTCCTTTGTTCCTCCTGATACCGGCACTTATCATCTGAATTATACCGTCCTCCACGAAAACGGGAGGGAGCAACTCATCCAACCGTATATGGTGCGAGTGACCGATACGCTGGCGGTGTCGGGATCTCCCGATTCCACCCAAATTGCTGCAACTTCTATCCCACCAGTATCTTCTGAGGCGGGAACGGCATCTGCCCGGGGAGCAACTTCCGTCCCAGCACCAACTGCCGACAGGAGCCAGGCAAGATACACCGCCGATCAGCAATCCCTGGATGCGATTCCGAGGAAGTCTGATCGCTACACGGTGCAGGTATCATCCTGGAAAGTGTTCAGCGATGCCGAGACCGCTGCAAGTCGATTGAGAAAACTCGGATACGAACCGTATGTTCAGCGGGCACAAGCGCCGGGCAACGGTCAAGTGTGGTATCGTGTCCGGATCGGCTCCTTTCGAACGTATGAGGCGGCAGCAACACTGGCCGGAAAATTACAACGCGAATCTCTGTTGCGCGATTATCAAATCTGGATTGACTTTCAGCGAGAGGATACTTGAACTGTGTTGTCTGCATCTTTGACCAGTAACTTCTAATCTACCCAAGGAGGAAGATCATATGAACCAGGAACTCTATATGGATTTTCGAGATGTGCTCCGCATTCCACGTGTTGCACTCAGCGGTAAAAAGATTTGGACTCTGTTCGTAGCCAATGTTATCGGGTATGTCGGATTTATGATTTTTTCCTATCTGGGAATTGCCCTCAGCGGATATGCTTTGGGAGATGCCCTGGCGCGTTACCACTTTTTCCCGTTCCCCTATGATCTCAGTCTGACAGTGCCCGGCTGGATCTGTTACAGTGTGGGTTCCCTGGTCTGGATAATTGCATACTATTTTGCCAACCTCGCTGTGGCCAGAATTACGTATAAGGAATTCAAAGGGGATTTTTTCTACTCCAGCGGAGATGGCTGGAATTTCGTGAAAAAACATTGGCACCCCTTAATTTTCGCTCCGGTCTCGCTCCTCGGTATCATTGTATTTTTCCTGATTATGGCGGTGATCGCAGCCCTGCTGGGGAAGATTCCCTACGTCGGGGAGTTTATTCTCTCGTTACCATTTCTCCTGTATTTTCCGGTTGCCGTATTCGTGTTGTACAGTGCGGTGGTGTTTCTTGTAGTGATCACCTTTACACCTGCCATTATCGCTTCCAGTGAAGAAGATACACTCGAGGCCGTATTTCAAGGCTATTCTCTCCTGTGGTCCCAACCATGGCGGCTGGTAATCTATGAAATTATCTGGGCGGCATTGGTTGCAGCAGCTATCTACATTTTCGGACTGGTAATGATGGCCGGGATCTCCTTCATTGGAGTCGTTTTCGGCCAGAACTGGCTCATGGGCGAAAAACTATTTCGGATGTTTGAAGCAGCCCTGTTTTATCTGGGCGGAGAATCAAGCGTCTATTATCAGTTCCTGGATCTCTTTACTGCTCCATTTCTGTCCTCCGGATATCTGTTTACCGGCCTGGCCGAACTCACTGTCACCGAAGCCATTGCCTCCGGATTCCTGGCGTTAGGCTTCTTCGTGATAATCTTTCTGATTCTGGCATATGCTACCACTTTGGACAGCGTCGGCCAGCAAATTATCTATCTGATTCTCAGGAAAAAGAAGGATGACGAAAATCTCCTGGAACGGAAGGACGAAGAAGAACTGGCACAGGAAGAAGAAGCAGATGTGGAAGACACGGAAGAACAACTCGAGGCCGACCACGAAGAAAACAGGGAGGATGACGGGTCTGACAGAAATTCGGAACCTGAGAACAAAGACTAAGTAAGACAACATGCAAGAAGCAATAAACGTGAAAAATATCAACGACTGATTAAGGCTTGACTCAACAAGAGACCTCTTTTAAATTCGGAGTTCATGATAAAAATACCTATAGACCATATTGGCAAGGAACAAGGTTCGCAGTTCCACTTTCACGGAACACAAAGTGACCTGGGCTTGCAAGATATTAAGTTCCCTGTATACGAGACAGATATTGTTTTTCGGTTACTGGAGGCGGAAGGCGGTTACTATCTGGCAGGCCAACTCACCGGAACCGCTACACTGCAATGTCATCGCTGTCTGAGTGAATTCGAGTATGCACTGCATCTTGAACTGGGTGCCCTCATCACATTTGAGCAGCGAAAAGAATTCAAGGGGGAAGGGGAAGTAATTGTCGTTTCTCCGCAGAGTCAGGAGATTGACATAACCAAGTATATCTCCGACACCATTGTATTGGATATCCCTTACAAAATTCTTTGTAAAGATGATTGTTTGGGTTTATGTTCCATATGTGGCATCAACCTCAATTATGATACGTGTGATTGTGAACAGGAAACAATTGACCCTCGATGGGAAAAACTCAAGGAATTAAATTTTGATCAAGAAGGGGAGTAATAGTGGCACTTCCGAAACGCAAATCATCGAAGGCTCGACGCAATAAACGGCGAACGCATTGGACCCTGAAAGCACCAAATGTAGTCGAGTGCAGACAATGTCACCAACCTAAGTTACCCCACCGTGCCTGCCCCAATTGTGGATACTACAAGGGCCGTCCGGTTTATATTCCCAAAGAATACTAAAGTTTAACTGACTCGTAGGGACGTTATGCGGATTGTCGTAGACACCATGGGTGGAGATCACGCTCCTGCTGCGACAATAGCCGGAGCTTTGAAGGCTCTTGGCGATGAGGAATTTGCTGATCTGGAGATCATCCTGGTAGGACCAGAAGAGGCCATCCGTGGAGAGCTGCGTCATCATCGCTATCCGGCGCGGCGGCTTCAGATCGCACACGCGGACCAGGTTGTCACAATGAAGGAATCCCCCACCAAAGCAGTGAAGCACAAACCCCGGTCATCCATTGCGACCGGGATGAAACTTTTAAAAACGAATGAGGCCGAAGCATTCGTGAGTGCAGGGAATACCGGCGCTATACTGGCCTCTTCCCTCCTTTCTCTGGGACGGATTCCAGGTGTACACCGCCCGACCATTGGCAGTTATCTGCCGAGCATAAAGGGGGGATGTGTCATTTTTGATGTGGGAGCCAACCCGGATGCAAAGCCGGTGAACCTCCTCCAGTTTGCCATCATGGGGTCCATTTATACCAGACAAATCTTTGGAATTGCTGATCCGAAAGTTGGGCTTTTGAATATTGGCGAGGAACGCACAAAAGGCAACAATGTGGTAATCGACGCCTATGGAATGCTTGAGCAGGAAGTATCCAATTTTATCGGCAATATCGAGGGCCGGGATATCCTGCGTGGGAAAGCGGATCTGGTAATTTGTGATGGTTTTGTTGGAAATATCTTGCTAAAATTCGGCGAAAGTGTGGTTGATGTCCTCACTGAAAAGGCCAAGTATCAAATCACCAATAAACCGTTTGCCACTCTGGGGGCTTTTTTAATGAAACCTGTCGTAAAAAAAATTGCACGAGAATTTAATTACGAAGAATACGGAGGGGTGCCACTGTTAGGCATTAATGGCGTTTCTATCATCAGTCACGGGAGTTCAACCTCCAAGGCCATCAAGAATGCGATTGGTGTTGCCCGCAAGATGGTCCGGAAACGGATTAATAAAATTATACGGGAGGAAGTCGAGGCCCATCAAATTCCATCTCCCAGTATGCCCCAGGTGGATGATCCACTGATACCACAGGGATAACACATGACTATGAGAGCGACTATTACAGCTGTTGGCAGCTATGTGCCGGATGATGTGCTCACCAATTTTGATCTCGAGAAAATGGTCAATACCAATGATGAGTGGATTCGCACCAGAACCGGAATTCAAGAACGACGAATCGTCTCCGAGGATGAAGCCACGTCCGATTTATCCGTTGCCGCCATTCAGAACATGCTTGATGAATATAATATCGACCCGCAAACGATCGAGTGTATTATCGTGGCTACGGTGACTCCCGATATGTTTTTCCCGTCGACAGGGTGTCTTATCCAGGAGGCCATTGGTGCGACAAATGCCTGGGCATTCGACTTGTCTGCCGCTTGTTCCGGATTTATTTACGCCATCGAAACCGGCACCAGATTTGTGGAAAGCGGACGCTACGACAAAGTACTTATTGTTGGTGCCGACACCATGTCCTCCATCACGGACTACAGCGATCGAAACACCTGCATTCTGTTCGGAGATGGTGCGGGTGCCGTGCTCCTTGAACCCACCGAAAGAGACGGGTATGGTATCCTGGATAGCCTGGTATACTCCGATGGTTCCGGCGCACGATATCTCACGATGCCGGGGGGCGGCAGTAAGAATCCTGCCAGGCAGGCCACCGTCGAGAATAAGTTGCATTATCTTCGCCAGGATGGGCGAGCGGTGTTTAAGTTTGCAGTGAACGGCATGGCTGCGGTTTCGGTGACAATGTTAGAGCGCAATAATCTGGAAGGGAAAGATATTGGATTTTTCATCCCGCATCAGGCCAATAAACGTATCATCGATGCAACCGCAAGAAAGATGGGCTTACGGGAAGAGCAGGTCGTTATAAATATCGATAAATATGCGAACACGACTGCCGCAACCATTCCCCTGGGATTACATGAGATTATTAAAGACGGGCGCCTGCAGGAGGGAGACTATATTGTCTTCTCTACGTTTGGCGCTGGTTTCACCTGGGGGGCCACATTACTACGCTGGGGGCAATAAAGATCGAGGAGGATCGTGAGTAAAACAGCCTTTATCTTTCCGGGGCAAGCATCACAGAACGTAGGGATGGGCAAAGATCTCTACGAGAGTTTTGACCTTGCCAAAGAACATTACGAAAAAGCCGACGAAATTTTGGGCATCCCTATTTCCCGTATTTCATTTGAAGGCCCCATGGAAAAGCTCACCGAGACACAGGTGACCCAACCGGCCATCTACACGTTGAGTGTAATTCTCTACGAACTTCTGCACCAGGATCCGGTCACACCGGATATGGTGGCAGGGCATTCCCTGGGTGAATATAGTGCGCTGGTGGCAGCGGGTGCGTTGACCTTTGAAGAAGGGTTGCGCCTGGTGAAAATCAGAAGTCAGGCCATGCAGGAAGCCGGTGAAAAACATCCCGGAACCATGGCTGCTATTATCGGCCTCGAAGAAGCGAAAGTCGCTGAAGCCTGTACTTCGGCATCCTCGGAAGGGATTGTCCAGCCCGCCAATTACAATTCCCCCGGGCAGATAGCGATTTCCGGTGAGGTGGAGGCAGTACGCAAGGCTATGGAAAAAGCCAAAGACATCGGAGCCCGACGAGCCATTGAACTGGTCGTCAGCGGTGCCTTCCATTCTCCCTTAATGAGTGAGGCGAAAAAAGTGATGCGGGAAGCGTTATCCGCACTCGAGTTGAAGACACCATCCATTCCCGTCTATGTGAACGTTTCAGCGAAAGCCTTGCAAAACAGCGGGGATCTGAAACAGGCGTTAATCGACCAGCTGGATCATCCGGTCCTCTGGATTCAGAGCATTCAAAATATGATCCGGGACGGCGCCAGCATGTTCTACGAAGTCGGGCCGGGAACGGTACTGGGTGGCCTTATGAGACGCATCAATAAAGAGGTCGACTGCGAAAGTATTTCGTCCTACAGGGATATCGTCAAATTCAAAGGGTAAAAACGCACATGTACGATATGGATAATAAAACAGTAATCGTCACCGGCGGATCCAGAGGTATAGGTTATGCCATTGCCCGGACCTTCGCCGAGAGCGGTGCAAACGTGGTGATCAGCAGCCGGACCGAGGAGACCCTGAACAACGCTGCCGCCCAAATACAGTCGGAAATGACCGGAGCAGAGGTGACGCCAATACCCGGTGATGTCTCTCAGGCCGATGATGCCCAGCACCTGATTACCGCCACTCTGGATCGGTATGAATCCATTGATGTGCTGGTGAACAACGCAGGCATCACCCGGGATAACATTTTACTGCGGCTGAAAGAGAAAGACTGGGATGATGTTCTGAACATTAATTTGAAAGGAACGTTTCTCTGCACAAAATTTGTTACCAGGCAAATGCTGAAGCAGCGCGCCGGACGAATTATCAATATTTCCTCGGTGGTGGGGATCACCGGCAACGCCGGTCAAACGAATTATGGAGCGTCGAAAGCCGGGATTCTGGGGCTCACCAAATCGGCGGCCCAGGAACTAGCTTCCCGCGGCATAACGGTCAATGCTATTGCACCGGGATATATTGAGACCGAAATGACTGAGAACTTAACGGAAAAGCAACAAGAGCAACTTGCTGCACGTATTCCCCTGGGATATATTGGCAAACCAGAAGATATCGCCGGAGTCGCAGTATTTCTGGCGTCACCGGCAGCACGCTATATTACCGGTCAGGTTTTCAGGGTTGATGGTGGCATGGTCATGAGTTAAACCATAGAATAACCAGAAGGAGAGTGAACACAATGGGAACCTTTGACACAGTCAAAGAGATTATTCAGGATAAGTTGGGAGTAGAACCCGGCAAAATCACGGAAGATGCTTCATTTATCGATGATCTGGGCGCCGACTCCTTAGACACAGTCGAACTCATTATGCAGATGGAAGAAGAATTCAATCTGGAAATCCCCGACGAAGAAGCCGAAAAACTCACCACCGTCGGGGATGTCGTGAAGTACATCGATGAGAAAGTCGAATAATTAACCCATGGCAGATCCAATGATGAAACGGCGAGTTGTCATTACCGGGATAGGTACGGTCAACCCGTGTGGCAATGATGTCACCACATTCTGGCAAACCCTCCTCTCCGGAAAATCCGGTATCGATAAAATCACCAAGTTCGATGCCTCCGAATATACGGTCGATTTTGCAGGAGAGGTACGGAACCTGGATACGTCACGGTATCTGGACAACCGGATCACTCGCCGCATGGATCAATATAGCGTGTATGCTATGATTGCTGCCATCCAGGCCCTTACTGATTCCGGTCTGGATGAAAACAAGATCGAGCCAGATCGAGCCGGGGTGGTTGTGGGATCCGGAATTGGCGGGATCAGCACCTTTGAAGATCAAATGCACGTCCTCATTAAAAAAGGCCATCGCCGAATCAGCCCGTTCTTTGTCCCGATGATGATTTCCGATATTGCTGCAGGGCATATCTCCATGCATTATAACCTCAAAGGGCCGAACTATTCGGTTGCCTCTGCCTGCGCTACAGCCACCCATGCAATCGGGAATGCCGTCAGACATATCCAATACGGCGATGCAGATATTATGATTGCCGGAGGTTCCGAAGCTTCTATCAGTCCGGTGGCAGTCGGCGGGTTCATGAATATGAAAGCGCTGGCGAAATGGGATGGCGATCCCGCGACGGCCTCGCGACCGTTTGATGCGGATCGCTGCGGTTTCGTGATGGCTGAAGGGGCGGGACTGGTAGTCCTGGAAGAGTACGAAGCAGCAAAGGCCCGGGGGGCCAATATGTATGCCGAAATTACCGGGATAGGATTCACCGCAGACGCTTACCATATCACCATGCCGGCGCCCGGCGGAGAGGGTGCTGTGTCCGCTATGAAACGGGCCCTCCGGGAAGCACGCCTGAATCCGGACCAGATCGATTATATTAATGCTCACGGTACCTCCACGCCGGCCAATGACAAAACCGAAACCACCGCCATAAAAACCGTGTTTGGCGACCATGCGAAAAACGGCCTGATCGTGAGCTCGACCAAATCGATGACCGGCCATCTGCTCGGCGCAGCAGGAGGTGTGGAACTGCTCGCGACCATCCTGGCCATGCGCGATCATCTCATCCCGCCGACCATTAATTATGTCACACCGGATCCGGATTGTGATTTGCACTACTCTCCGAACGAACCGACTGAAAAAGTCGTGAATCACGCTCTGAGCAACACGTTTGGTTTCGGCGGTCATAACGCGGTCGCCCTGGTCTCAAAAATCTAACCACTGAACACGATCCGTGGCACTGAATACACTGCTGCGAAAATTTTTCCCTTCGCAAAATCAAATCGAATTGATGCCTCTGTATACGAAGCTGGGCTACTCATTCCGCAATGAAACTTATCTGAAGCAGGCCCTTACACATGCCTCACTAAACAACAATACCCCCAATCAGCTCTACTCCTATGAGCGATTGGAGTTTTTAGGGGACGCGGTATTGGAGCTCGTTATCTCAGAGTTTTTATTCAAAACATATCCCACCGATTCCGAAGGCGAGCTGACAGAAAAAAGAGCAAGGTTAGTGAATAAATCGGCGCTGGCCTCGCTGGGACAAAACCTTGAACTTCCCCGGTTCATTCGCAGTCAAACCGTGGTGGAGAATCCTATCGAGCACTCAGAGGCCGTACTCAGCGACGTGGTAGAAGCAATCATCGGGGCTATTTATCTGGACGGAGGCATTCAAGCCGCAGAGAAGGTTGTGTATCATCTATTCCCCCTCACCCCCGAAATTCCGGATCAAACGGTATCCCAAGAGATCAATTATAAAGGGGAGTTGATTGAATTTTGTCATGCCCACAATCTCCCCTCTCCCGAATTTAAAATCCATCGCAAGTCGGGACCGGATCATTCCCGGATTTATACTATCGGAGTGAGTCTGCAAGGCAAAACTTACGGCATCGGCGAGGGCAGCTCAAAGAAAAAAGCAGGGCAAATTGCTGCCCGGAAGACCCTCCATATGTTAGAAGAAAAAATGGGACACAACTAAACTAATCGGAAAGAATATAGCAACATAATACTTCCTGGTTTATCTCTAATTCTTCTGTCCCTCTATCTGCTGGATTTTATCCCGAAGTTTCGCCGCCTTCTCATACTCCTCTGCATCAATAGCCTTTTTCAGCGCATCCTGTAATTCACTCAACGTTTGTTCGGTTGATTTCTTTTCAGGTATATTTTCCTCGCTGAATTCTTCGCTTTCCTCGGTGACTTCGTCCAGATCTTCGGCAATGACTCCTGCCTCCTGCATTACAATATCTTCGACATATACCGTGGCTCCCACTCTCAGCGCAATGGCAATGGCATCACTGGGCCGGGAATCAATCGACTTATTTTCGTAATCATAGCCTTCAAGGAATATCTTGGCATAGAAGGTCCCATCTATGAGATCCGTAATCACGACTTCTCTCACATCCACACCCAGATCGTCCAGAATGGTGCTGATAAGATCGTGGGTCATCGGCCGTGGCATCTTCATTCCTTCCAGCGCCAGAGCAATAGCCTGGGCTTCAAATGCGCCGACGATGACCGGTAGTTGTCTATCGCTCCCCACCTCATGTAAGAGCACGGCGTAGCCCTTACTAGGAGGATAAAATGCTATTTTTGCGACTTCTACTTCAACCATAATCCGTCACTTCCTTTAGAATTGGTATAAAATTTACACAACCTCATTTTCGTATGTCAAGATTCATTCCTTCTGCATTGCTTCTAATATCACACATAACCTATGAATCATTCAAGCGATTTTTCAACAGTTCAATCTGATCAATTGCCGTAGGATTAATCTCCCGGAGGAGCGCCGCATACAAACTCACCCAATCTCCCAGGGCGATTAAAGAGAACAATCGACTCATCAGGCCGGTGCCCTTCGTGGAAAATTGCTGCATCTGTTTGGCATGCTGTCCCACCAGCCCCCCGGTGATCTCCATGCGCTTTCGCACCCGGGGATGGGTGTGGGAATCCGTCAGCCAGATCACACTGAATTCGCCCAGAACATCCTGCCCTCCACTCCATCCCATTATCTCATTGTGATTCATCTCAGGCAATTCATTCGTAAAGGCGAGCATCTGAGCGTTCTCTGCAAGCTGCGTCTTCCACCGCGTGCCAACCACCGCCAGTTCCGGATCCGTATAAATAATGGGTACCGTGCCGATTAACGCTACTGCGCACTGATACGCTATTTCCTCTTCCTGATATTTCCTACTTAAATCGGTTATCAAACCAATTGTTTCATCAATCTCTGATTGCACCTCCCGATCAGTTAAACCAAGCCGGTGAAACATCCGGACCATCGGAATGAAGGAATACCCTAACGCTGCCCGAGGCTGCATCCCCCCGGGGATCAGAATAAGGGGAAACCCTTCCCTTGTCAACAGATCCCGGACTTTCCCATCGGAGGAAATCCCCAGAATCTGCGCCCGAGAGTTCAGTGCCTCCTGATAGGCCTGCACGGTCTCTTCGGTATTGCCGGAATAACTGCTCACAATTACCAGGGAATGTTCATCGACAAATCCGGGAAGCGTATAATGACGATTGACAATCATGGGAATCCGGAGATCCGCCAGAAGATAGGTCTTTAACAAGTCGCCTCCGATTGCCGAGCCTCCCATCCCACAGAATACGATGTTTTCCAGGCGATCGGTTTGAATAGTATCAGCAGCCGGCAGTGATATTTCCGCCGCCTCTTTGAGCTGATGATCGAACCCGGCAATGGCCTCCCACATATGCTGCGGATCAAGCCTGGATAACTGCATACGAATGTCCTGGATACTTTGAAATTGCATTGGTCACTCTTTCAGAGGTTCAGATCTTCCGGAAAATGTTTCTGCATAAATTGCCTTAAATATCGTTCGATGTCAGACTCTTTGGTAAACTCCATCACTGTGTCCGCCAGATGGCGACACTGCTGACTATCCAATCCGCGTACGATCTCCTTAACCTTCGGCAGCACAACGGGAGACACGGAGAGCGCATCAATACCCAACCCCACCAGGAGCGGAATGGCGAGCGGATCACCGGCCATCTCACCACACATTCCCACCCAGATATTATGTCGATGCCCTGCCTGCAGCGTCATATGTATTAATCGAACGATGCTCGGGTGCAGGGTTTTATACAGGAAAGAAACCCGGTCATTCCCCCGATCAACCGCCAGGGTGTACTGTATGAGGTCATTGGTACCAATACTGAAGAAATCCAGCTCCTCAGCCAGCTGATCGGCGATAAGCACGGCGGAGGGAATCTCGATCAGGGCACCCAGTTCGACATCTTCCCTGAATCTCCGTCCCTCCCGTCTTAATTCTTCCTGTACTTCCGCAATAAATTCCTTCACCTGCAAGATTTCCTCCAGGGCAGAGATCATCGGAAACATGAGCTTGATATTGCCATAGGCACTGGCGCGATAGATTGCGCGAAGCTGGGTCTTGAACAACTGCGGATTATCCAGACAGATACGAATCGCCCGATAGCCGAGAAAAGGGTTCGATTCCTGGAAGCCATCGATTTCCATAGATGCCGAGATTTTATCCCCCCCCAGATCGAAACTCCGGAAAATGACGGGATCCGGTGCACAGCTTTCAGCGATGTGTTTGTATTCCTCGAATTGTTCTTCTTCGGCAGGGAACGTGTTCTTCACGAGATACAGATATTCGGTTCGGTACAATCCGATGCCCTCGGATCCGGAAGCGCGCACATTTTCCAGTTCTCCAGGCAGCCCGATGTTAGAAGACAATACTAACCGGCGTCCATCCAGTGTCTCTGCCGGGAGTTCTTTATGGGCATAGAGGCTCTGTTCGACCTCGTTGATGTGCGCCTGCTCGCCTCGAAAATGCTCCAGCGTCTCCTGGTCCGGGTAGAGGATAACCGCTCCATGCGTTCCGTCGATAATTGCCGGGCGATTGTCTTCGACGACTTCGACAACATTCGACACTCCGACCACCGCAGGAATTTGAAGTGCCCGGGCCAGGATGGCCACGTGAGAAGTCCGTCCTCCGGTTTCGGACACCAGTCCCATCACCTTGGTTCGATCCATCATAATCATGTCGCTCAGTCTCAATTCCTTTGCGACGAGTATGGACGGCTCTTCCACTTCCTCCAGTAACCCCCGGTTGCAGGTTAACATATGCTGCAGCACTCGCTGTTTCACATCATACACATCCCCTGCCCGATCCCGCATGTACATGTTGTCCGACTGCTCTAACTGTTCCCGGTAAGCAGAGAGCACTTGCTGATAGGCATATTCCGCATTTTCCAGTTCTTCCCGAATCCGTTTCCGGACTTCATCCAGCACCGACTCATCCTTTAAGGACAGCAGTTGAGCCTCCACTAATTCTGCGTAATCATCCCCGATCCTGTTGGCAATCATTTGCTTGATGAACCGCAAATCCCGCCGGGTCTGCTTCAGAGCAAGATTTAACCGGTCGATTTCGCTGTCGACCTCCGCAGGCTCGATCCGGCGCTTTGACACTACAATCCTCTCGGGATCTAATTTTAGGATCGGTCCAATTGCTACCCCGGGGGAAGCACTAATCCCTGTGAAATTTTCTTGAGTTTTTGTTTGGACGGTCGTTTTATTCATTCGGTCCCAAACCGATTATTCGCTAATTCAATAATTTCCGTGACTGCCTCTTCCGCATCCTCTCCCTGGGCTTCAATTATCACGGTACTGCCGCTTTCCGCCGCGAGTACCAGCACGCCTAAGATAGATTTTGCATTGACTTTCGTATCATCTTTGACCAAAAATATCTGAGATTGAAACTTATTTGCCAGTGAAACCAGTGCGGCTGCTGGTCGTGCATGAAGTCCGAATTCATTACTGATCACCATCTCACCCGTGCTTTTCATGATTTTCGAGTCAGCAATTGATTTGTCAGATACTGCAAATGGGAGATATCCGCATCCAATTGTGCCAGAGAATCATGCGCCTTCTGAATTTCTGCTTCCACATACTGCTGCGTTTTCTCAATCACCCCTGTTGTATACAGTACCGATTTTAACTGCTCGAAATCCGTGTTGCTCCTTTCGCTGTTCTCCAGGATGTCCAGAATTAGCTGATGTGTCTCGTCATCAGCCAGCTCCAGGGCTTTGAGTAATACAAAGGTCTTCTTTTGTGCGAAAAAGTCACTGCCCAGGCTTTTCCCCATCACATCCATGGTGGACGTTAATTCCAGCAAATCATCCTGCACCTGGAACGCCTTACCCAGAGCGACTCCGAATTGTTCCAGGGCCTCCAAATCCGAAGCAGGCGCTTCGGCGACTAAGCCTCCAATCTTACAGCTCAGAGATATCAGCCGTCCTGTTTTCTTCCGGATCATGACGAGATACTCATTGAGTGAGACATCCGAACGGGACTCGAATTCTTTATCGTATGCCTGACCTTCGCAAATATCGATCAATCCGTCCGTATAGATGTCGAGAATCTGGTGCAGGTTGTCGGAACGAACCATCAGGAGCACTTTATACGCCAGTGCAAGCAGATTATCGCCTGAGAGGATAGCCGTGCTCACATCCCATTTGGTATGCACCGTGGGTTGTCCTCTGCGCTGATAATCCTCATCCATGATATCGTCGTGCACCAGGGTAAAATTATGCAGCATTTCCAGTGATACTGCCGCGTTCAACGCCGCCTGCTCCGATCCGTGAAACGCATGATTTGCCAGCAAGGTCAGAATAGGGCGAATCCGCTTCCCGCCGCCGTTCAGAACGTACTCAATGGGGCGATACAGCGACTGGGGGTCTTCATAGGATCTGGCGATTTGCAGGAGTCGCCGGTTCACCTTTTGACGCAACTCTGTAATGAGCGCCTCTGAATCAATAGTGTGCAATTCATTCATTGAGTTTACTATAATGGAAAAGTGTTAACTGTGTCGATTATACTGGGTTTTTCACACTGAGCTAACTGTTTGAGAATCCAGGCGGTGCTGTTCTATTCTTCTAACGTCAAATCACCGAATTCCTGCAGCTTCCGGAGAACCAGGGTCTTGATTTCTTCTAATCTCTCCGGAGTTTTGGCTTCGAACCGACACACAATCACCGGCTGAGTATTCGAGGGGCGCACCAATCCCCATCCATCACCAAACTTGATACGAATGCCATCAACATCGATGTACTCATACTCTTTTGAAAAATACTCTTTCGCCTGTTCGGCAATCTTAAACTTTTCAGCATCGTCCACTGCCTCCAGCCGCATTTCGGGAGTATTTTCGTAGTGGGGAAGCGCCTCGAGGAGCTGGGAAAGTTTCTTCTGCTGACGACTGAGTGTCTGAAGGATTCTTGCGGAGACATAGATGGCGTCATCGTACCCGTAATATTCGTCAGCGAAGAAGAGATGCCCGCTCATTTCCCCTCCGAACCGGGCCCCGCTTTCTTTCATTTTCTGCTTAATAAGCGAATGTCCGGTCTTCCACATGACCGGGGTGCCACCTTTTTGCCTGATGGTCTGTTCCAGTGCCTGGGAGCACTTTACATCAAATATCACTTCATCACCTTCATTCCGGATCACTTCGTCCAGGAAAATCGTCATCAGACGATCCGCCCAGACGATTTCTCCGGTGTCATCAACCACCCCGACCCGATCCGCATCACCGTCATAGGCAATACCGACCTCGTATCCATCTTGTTTCACGGTATGTATCAGATCCTGGACGTTCTTCAACACGGTGGGATCGGGATGATGGTTCGGGAAGGTGCCGTCAACTTCACAATACAATTCGGTCAGATCGACACCCAGCCGCCGGAAAATTTCCGGGGCCGCCAGTCCGGCAGAGGCATTCCCGCAATCCATGGCGGCCTTCAAAGGACGCTGCAGATGGATTTTCTCTGTGACCATGTCGATATAATCGTCGAGTATGGCCTGCTTTGACAACTCTCCCGACCCGGTCTCATACTCTTCATTCTCTATAATCTGACGGATCGCCTGAATCTGATCACCGTACACTGCGCCGTTCTTCAAAGACATCTTGAATCCGTTGTATTCCGGCGGATTATGGCTGCCGGTGATCTGCACGGCTCCCTCAATTGGCAAATGATAGAGTGAGAAATAATTCGCCGGTGTGGGGAGCGTGCCGGTATCAATGACATTTACTCCTGTACGGAGTACACCTTCGGCAAATTTCTTCTGCAGATGAGGTGAGGTATGCCGAATATCGCCGCTCACACCGATCGTTCTCACCCCCTGTCGGCGGCTCCAGGTGCCAAATCCTGTGCCCAGTGCCACCACAACGTCATCAGTAAAATCTTCTCTTACCTTTCCCCGGATATCATATTTGCGAAAAATATATGAATTCATAATCATCCTCTGTTGTTTACCTTGTGAGTTTTCCTAATACCACAGATTTCCGCGCTCCGGTCACACCTGGTAAATTCGCTGGTATCTCAGAGATAAAAGCATTTGCCAGTACTGCGAACCCAATGGCCTCCTTGGCATCGATTGAAACTCCAAAATCATCACATGTTAAAATATCTGTATTTGGCAGGTGAGAAGCAAGCCTCTCCATGAGAGAAGTATTGCAGGCTCCACCTCCGCTGACAATCAACCGAGTGATTTCCCGGTGAGACTTCCAGAAACGAGTAATGTTGTACACAATCGACCGTGCCGTCCATTCACAGGCAGTGGAAAGCACATCTGCCCGCTGCTCCTCATCCATCTCCGGAGAGACGTCAAACCGGTTCCTGACGAATTCCTCCGAGTAATATTCTCTGCCCGTTGACTTGGGTGGAGTTTTTGTGACAAATTCATCGTTCATCAGGGCATCAAGTAATTTTTCGTTCGCATTCCCCTGGCGTGCGAGCATGCCATTCTGATCGTATGATTGTTCACCGGCAGTAATGAGGGACATCAGAGTATTCATTACCATATTTCCCGGTCCGGTATCCCAACCAACCACATCTGTGATCCCCATTGTATCGGTGAGGCATGTGATGTTGGCAATCCCTCCGATATTCAGCGCAACCGTATTGCCGGGCAGATTGCGGTACAACAGCCAATCCAGAAACGGAATCAATGGGGCCCCGAGCCCTCCGTGTGCTATATCCTGCTCGCGAAAGTTACTGATCACAGGGATGCCGGTTATTGCTGTCAGCACGGCAGGTTCTCCAATCTGCAGGGTTGACTCACCGGACTCATGCCAGATAGTTTGCCCGTGTGATCCGATACAGGTGACCTCCTGTGCCCGGATGTCTCGATCTGCCAGATAGGTTTGAATAGAGCCTCCCCAGATCCTGCCTAACTGAAAATTCATCTGACAGACATCTCTGGTCGTCCCGGTGATGCTTTGCACAATAGCCTTTTGCAGTGCAGAATCATAGCGGAAGGTATATACATCTGAGACGCTAAAATCTGCCAGATGATCCGAATCCCACTCTACCATGGCAATATCCAGACCATCCAGGGAAGTACCTGACATTATTCCAAGGATGCGGATTGGGCGCTGCTTCCATCGGGCAGTCATTGAATTCATACGTGTTCTGACTCCGCAATGGCCTTGCGGAGGATCCCGTCGGACTTTTCGAGCAATCGAACCGATTCGGAGTACTCAATATCTTTCAAACTCATCAGTATCGCATTTTTTACCTTATAGTGCGCTTTTTCCAGCACGGCAGCAGCATGTGCTCTGTCGACGCCGGTGACCTGCATGACAATCCGCTGGGCACGATCCACCAGTTTTTTATTGACAGCCGTGAGATCGACCATCAGATTCCCGTACACTTTTCCCAGCCGGATCATGGCGGTGGTGGTGATCATATTCAGCGTCAATTTGGTGGCTGTGCCGGCCTTCATCCGGGTTGAACCGGTAATCACCTCCGGTCCCACAACGGGATTAATTAAGACATCCGCATGGACTTCGTCGGCTTCCACAGGATTACAAATAATTGCTACGGTCGGGATATTCCTGGACCGGGCATATTCCAGGGCCCCCAGGACGAAGGGGGTTTGTCCGCTGGTTGCGATACCGCACACCACATCCTTTGCAGAAATATTCTGCTCCTGCAAGGCTTTCACCCCATCCTCCGGATAGTCTTCTGCGCCTTCAATACTGCGGACCAGAGCCTCTCTGTCCCCGGCGATAATTCCCTGAACTTGTTCGGGGGCCGTCCGAAATGTCGGGGGACACTCTGCTGCATCCAGCACGCCCAATCGACCACTGGTGCCGGCTCCCACATAATATAAACCCCCTCCCCTGCGCAGCGCATCTACCACCAGTTCCACCGCTTGCGTGATTTCCGGAATTGTCTTCTCCACCGCATACGGAACTGTTTTATCTTCTTCATTAATGCGGCGGAGGATGTCTTCGGTAGAAAGGGAATCGATATTGCGGGTACGTTCGTTTTGTTCCTCAGTAATTAATGACGTGTGTTCAGTCATAATCTCTAACAGTAATTCGTTCCATACTCAATTGACCGACAAATTAGACTTGCCAGGAAAAAAATACAAACAAAAAGGTGCCGGCAACCATGCTGCTTTTGCATTATAATCTTGAACAATTGCAGTCATCTTCCAATCAAAAGCATTGATTGTATTGACTTTCGGATACGGGGATTATATTATACAATACGCTGGAACAAGATGATGAGCATCGAACTATTCATAGCTGCGATTGGTTTCATTTGCACTGCTTTTTTCTCCGGGGCAGAGATGGCGTATATCGCATCCAATCCCATGCAGATTGAGGTGTGGAAACGGCAAAAGATCTCCGGTGCTGAGGAGTCCAGCCGGTTACTTGCCCGGCCGCTTTCTGTGTTCCATCTCACCCTTACCGGGACTATTTTGTCCACCATGATTGCGGCATCCTTCGCGACGCTGGTTTTGATTCAACACTACCACATCCTTTTTATCATAATCTTTCTGGCGTTGATTCTGCTGACATTTGGTGATATTCTACCGAAGACAATTTTCCGTGAACGCGCCAATCGCATGACATTGCGAGTGACCCCGATTTTAACCTTTTTTTCCTACCTGCTCTATCCCCTGATAAAAATCAGCAGTACCTACAGCCGTCTGTTCACAAACTGGTTCAAATCCGAGGAAGAGCCCACGCAGGCACTCTTAAAAAATGAGTTGCGGCTTCTTTTCAGCGCAGCAGGAACAACAGACGGTATCGAACCCCATGAGAAACAGTTTATTTCCAAATTATTTTCCTTCGGGCAACAAACAGCGCGGGAGGTGATGACTCCCAGGACTGAAATTTCAGCAGTCGAAGTTTCGAAATCACTGGAAGAAACCAAACAGGTCTTTCTGGACTCCGGGCATTCCAAACTGCCCATCTATAAGGAAACCATTGATCATATTGTGGGAATGGTCTTCTTACATGATATGTTCGATCCCCATGAATCTCTCAAGGAAATTGTTCGACAGGCCACCTTTGTCCCCGAATCAAAAAATATCGGGGAATTGCTGCGGGAGTTCCAGGAGAATAAAAATAGCATCGGCATCGTTATTGACGAGTACGGTGGAACTGCCGGTCTTATCACCATTGAAGATATTGTTGAAGAGCTGTTCGGAGAATTCGAAGACGAGTTCGATTTCGAGGAAGTGACCGTCAAGAAAACGGAGAACGGATACATTATGAGTGCCCGGGCTGAGATCGATTACCTCAACGAATCGCTCCATCTGGGGATTCCGGACGGCGAGTATGAGACTCTGGGAGGCTTCCTGGAGGACCGGCTCGGACGAATTCCCGGCACCGGGGAAGAATTCAGCTTCGGCAAACTGAAGTTTATCATTACCAAGGCCAGCCAGAAAAAAATTGAACAGGTCAGGATGCTGCGTATGGATACAAGCGAACTCCTCTCACCTCCACCCGCATCTATCTGATCCGAGTATCACAAGGCTGGGAGCTAGTCTGACATTCGGAACGGAATTCTATCGTGAGCTTCAAGCGATACCCTCATCAGAGATCCATTTCCTCTCTGGCCCGGATCGACTTGCCAAAAATATAAATCCATCCGATCAGCAGACCGATCCCGATAGCGGCAAAAATGAACCAGTTCCAGTGCAATCCCGCCGGCAGGTATCCGGCAAGGATGGCGATAACCCCCACTACGATTGCGTAGGGTATTTGCGTGCGCACATGATCAATATGATCCGCCCCGGACGCCATGCTGGAGAGGATGGTGGTATCTGAGATAGGAGAACAGTGGTCCCCGAACACGGCACCTGACAGGACCGCTGCATACGTTGCCAGAAAACTCTGGGCATTAATTGCCGTGTCAAATCCCTGACTGAGCAGCAACTGTGCCGTCAACGGAATGACAATCGGAATCAGAATAGCCATGGTTCCCCAGGAAGTACCGGTCGCGAAGCTCACCACTGCGGCGGTCAGGAACGTTAACACGGGCATGACCGCCGGATGCAACACTCCTCTGGTCACCTGAATAATATACTCCGCCGTTTGAATCTCCGTTGCCACCCGACTCAGCGACCAGGCCAATATCAGCACCACCACAGCCAGTACCATGGATTTCAACCCTGAAAGCCAGGCTTCAATGGATTCTGTGAGCGTCTGAATCCGCTGAATCAGGGACAGGATAATCGCCGCCAGCGATCCTGCAAACGAGGCCCATATCAGAACCTGAAAGGAATCCGAATTGCCGATGACCGTCCATAATTTCCTCGAGACCCCTTCCGGGAGCGTGCGCAGTCCGCTGAAATACAACCCGGTGAGCATCACCACAATCACCACAACAATGGGAATTATCGCATTATACCAGCGATACGGTATGTCCTCGGGGATGGATAGTTCTGAGGTGTCTGCGAGGGGATTGGCATCATCACGAAGCACTTTACCCTTGTGAAGACTCCGTTTCTCTGCAGCGAGCATCATGCCGAAATCCCGTTGGGTCCAGGCAACCAGAAAGACGAACAGGATTGCAAAAATACTGTAAAACCGATACGGAATGGTCTGAATGAAGACCAGGTAAATGTTTTCCTGCAACCCGACCTGTGTGAAGGCTTCCTGCATCAGTCCCATCTCAAAACCTACCCAGGTACTGATAATCGCAATCGAAGTAATCGGCGCCGCCGTGGAATCAACGATGTAAGACAATTTTTCCCTGGATATCCGCAGTTTATCCGTGAGCACCCGCATGGTATTCCCGACTAACAGGGTATTGGCGTAATCATCAAAAAAGATAAGCAAGCCCATGAGCATCGTAGATATCTGGGCACTCCGATTGGTTGAAGCATATTGGGAAATCTTATCCACCACGCCCTGCATCCCGCCATTTTTCGCCAGCACCCCCACCATGCCCCCGAATGCCATGGTGAAAAGGATAATGGAAGCATGGGAGGAGTCGGTGACTGCCTCAACTAAATACGTGTCGAAAAAGCTCAACAGGGCGTCAAATATGGCATAATCCTGGATGAAGATGATCCCGATCCACACTCCGACGAACAGGGAAATAACTATTTGCTTGGTAAGCAGAGCCATAACAATGGCTAATAACGGGGGAATCAGACTTAAAAATCCCGGCAGCACGAGTACGGATTGAAGATAGGTCTTGTTATTCACCTTCCAACGAATCTGCTGCTTCCCTGATCGAGTGAACTGGAATTCGGCGATATCCTGACTCCCGGAAGCGATGATTTTGACCGAATCCTGCTCAGCGATGCGGATATGTTCGCCGCTCACGACCACTGCTGCCGAATCGGGCAATTGTTGGATAGTCACTTGAAAGGGAATCCCGCGTAATACTGCGGCTGGTACTTTCAGCTCGGGTTCCTGTTCAGCAGGATGGCTGAACCGCGGAATCAGAAGTGATACCCCGACGAGAATGATGAATGTAAGTCGTAGTTTCTTCAAGAAGTATCTTATATTCACCTGCAATATTACGGAAAGATATTTTAGAGAACCACACCCTCAAAGTAAAGCGAAACTTCTCTTCTCTGAGTCTATATAGAAAACGCCTCGAAGAGATCCCGTCACTACGGGACAAAGATCGCGAAGGGCGCCCCAACGGGATCCTCCGAAGTCCCAGAAGGGATCCCGTTGGGGAAGTCCCTTGGACCTTCGGGACAAAGACCGCCTCGCCCCGAAGGGATGCTCCGAAGGAGTCTCTTCGAGGCCTTTGGCAAAGAGATCCCTCCGGGACAAAGAAAATATACAATATCTCCGTCCGAATAGCGTCATACATTGTGCTTATATCTTCTCTCCATACTCAACAGAAGCCAGGTGCACCACCTTGTATCAGACGCATGTTTTCTAAACACTCTCCTTCTCTACAGGAATTTGAGGTAGTATCAACACGATGCCGATCAGAGAGAAGTCATATTGTGTTTCGAAAGACGAAGTTGTAATTTTCAATTATGCTAAAAATAATAGATAAATATTTACTCCGGAAATTTATCATTCTTTTTATCTATTCCATCATCGCTTTTCTGGCTATTTTCCTGGTGATCGACCTGGTGGAAAATATTGATAAGTTTATCGATGCCGGGTTGAACCGTCAGCAGGTCTTGACCTATTATCTCCTGAATATCCCATTTTTCACCAGCACCGCATTGCCCATGTCCATGTTGATTGCTACGATATTTTCCATTGGCACCCTGGCCAAGAATAATGAACTCACCGCCATGAAATCCACGGGCGTGAGTCTGTATCGTATTGCCGCGCCGATTCTGCTGCTGGCCGTTCTGATCAGTATGGGATCTTTCGTTTTTGACGATCAAATCAAATCACAGACCGACCGGAAGCTGGAAAACTATAAGGAGCAATATATACAAAAACGGCCGCCGCAAAGCCGGCTCCAGCGGACGAACATCTTCCTGCAGGACAGCGAAAACCGGATTCTCTATATTGAGCAGTTCAACGGGAAGAGCCTGAGAGGGCAGCATGTTACCATCCAATACCTGCAGTCCGATCGCTTACTGAAACGCATCGACGGGAACAGAATCCTCTGGGATGAGCAAGACGAGACCTGGCTTGTCGAAAATTATGTGGTCCGAACATTCCCTGCACCGAACACGGAAAAAGTAACCCAACGTGGGAATAACACATTGCATGTGGACCTGAACATCACACCTGAGGATATCTTAAAGGAGTCCATTGATCCGGCGCAGATGAACTTTCAGGAACTTTCAGCATTTATTGATAAACTTGAGATGCTGGGGATCTCTCCGCGGAAATGGATCGTCAACCTGCATTTTAAAATTGCGTTTGCGTTTACGAATTTTGTGGTCGTGTTGTTCGGCTTTCCGCTGGTTGCGAATCAACGCCACGGAGGTATTGCCTTTGGGGCGGGATTAAGTATCTTTATAATCTTTACGTATTACGCTTTCATCAAAGTCGGTCAGGTCATGGGTTTTAACGGAATCCTTCCCCCGTTTTTATCTGTCTGGATGGGGAATATCATGTTTATTGGTGCGGGTGTCCTGTTGCTCATGCGAACGCCGAAATAACCCCTCCGGGGAATGAAGTACGAAGCGGCCCGCAACTTTTTCCTCTCCCTCCAGTCAAATGTTTCACCGCACACCCGACAACAATCAAGTCCCGACCTCCCAGGACTGCAGATACTGCTCCTGCTCCGGTGTGAGGGTATCGATATGAATACCCATGGCTGCCAGTTTCAAACGAGCCACGTCTTTGTCGATATGTTTCGGGACGCTATGCACCCGGACATCCAGGCCATCCGCCTGTATGGCATACTCGCTCGTTAATGCCTGGACGGCAAAGCTCATGTCCATCACACTGGCGGGGTGTCCTTCTGCGGCCGCCAGGTTAATGAGTCTCCCCTCGCCCAGAAGATACAGGATTCGGCCATCTTCCATGATATATTCATCCACAAAATTCCGTACACCCTTTCGCACGGAAGAGGCTATCTCTTCCAGGCCATCCAGATCAATCTCCACGTTAAAATGGCCGGCATTAGCGATAATGGTCCCATTTTTCATGAGGTGAAAATGTTCTTTGGTAATCACATTGATATCACCGCTCACCGTGCAAAAAATATCACCAACTCTGGCCGCCTCTTCCATTGGCATAACGGCATATCCATCCATCGCTGCTTCCAGGGCCCGCAGCGGATCGACTTCGGTGATAATCACGTTGGCTCCCATTCCTTCGGCACGCATGGCAAGTCCTCGTCCGCACCACCCATATCCGGCAACCACAAAATGTTTCCCGGCCAGCAAAACATCCGTGGCACGAATGATGCCATCGATGGTTGACTGCCCGGTACCGTACCGGTTATCGAACAGATGTTTGGTATTGGCGTCATTCACGGCGATTACCGGGAATTTCAGAGCATTATCCTTTGCCATGGCTCTCAAACGAATGACACCCGTGGTGGTTTCTTCCATGCTGCAAACGATCTGGCCAGCCATTTCGGGATATTCCGAATGAATGGTTGACACCAGATCCGCCCCATCATCCATGGTAATCACCGGCTGGTTCTCGATGGCTGCCCGGATGTGTTGATAATAGGTGTCATTGTCTTCCCCGTTGATGGCATACACTCGAATTCCGTAATCTTCCACCAGGGAAGCGGCCACATCGTCCTGGGTCGAGAGCGGGTTGGAAGCACAGAGCACCAGCTCTGCTCCGCCGGCCCGGAGCGTTCTCATCAGATTGGCGGTTTCGGCCGTGACATGGAGGCACGCAGACATCCGGTTACCTTCCAGCGGTTTTTCAGTGTCAAATCGATCCCGTATGGATTCCAACACAGGCATCTGTTGGGAGGCCCACTCAATACGGCGTTTCCCTTCCCTGGCGAGCTTGGGATCTTTGATGTCAAATTCCACGTACAGTTCTCCTTTTATAGTAAATTCGCGAGTTCCTCGACTTTATCCGTCTTTTCCCACGGGAATTCCGGGCGTCCGAAATGACCGTAAACTGCGGTTTTTTTGTAAATAGGCGCCAGCAAACCGAAGTGGTTGATAATATCTTTCGGCTTGATCGGAAAGTGATCCCGGACGATGTCCGTGAGTGCTGCATTTTCCAGGTTGCCGGTACAATGTGCATTCACATAAACAGAGACCGGCTCGGAAATCCCGATAGCATACGCCAGTTCGACGGTGCATTTATCGGCCAGGCCCGCAGCCACAATATTCTTTGCAATATACCGGGCAGCATACGCACCGGATCTATCAACCTTGGTGGGATCCTTCCCGGAAAAACAGCCTCCACCATGAGATGCGGACCCGCCATACGTGTCTACCATAATTTTCCTTCCGGTTAACCCCGCGTCTCCCAGGGGGCCGCCGATGACGAATCGACCGGTGGGATTGATGTGCAGGGTTAAGGTCTCGTAATCCGTTAATTCGGCCGGGAGGACTGGTTTTATAACATGCTTCATCAGGGCGTTGCGAATTTCTTTCAGGGAAACGGCTTCATCATGCTGGGTGGAGAGCACCACCGTATCTATCCTCGCAGGACTCCGGGTGTCCTCATCATACTCAACCGTTACCTGCGATTTGCCGTCCGGCCGGAGAAAGGGCAGGATGCCTTCGTGCCGCACTTCCGCCAGGCGCATGGTAAGTTTATGTGATAATTGAATAGGCAGAGGCATAAGTTCCTCGGTTTCGCGGACAGCATAGCCGAACATCATTCCCTGATCACCTGCACCCAGTTCCTTGTGTAATCCCGTATCTTCATTCACCCCCTGAGCTATATCCGGAGACTGTTTTCCGATGGTGCTGATCACCGCACAGGTCTGATAATCAAAGCCCATGGCCGCATCAATGTATCCGATTCGCTTGATTGTGCCCCGCACCAGATCGTTAAAATCAACGTAGGTTTCGGTAGTGATCTCGCCTCCAATTAACACCATCCCGGTGGTAACGAACGCCTCACAGGCAACACGTGCATTGATATCGTCCTCTAAAATCGCATCCAGAATGGTATCGGAAATTTGGTCCGCAATCTTGTCCGGATGTCCTTCGGTGACGGATTCCGAGGTAAACAAAAATGTGCTCATATCACCTGTCCTTCTCCTGTTTTTCCAAAAGGAATTAGTGTAGAGATTTTACAGACGAATTTCAATTAAAATCAACTTCCGAGTGATCACCGATATTTAGCTGTTGAGCTAACCCCACAACTTCTGCGTTTTCCCCAATCAGCGAATTATCCAGATTACAGCCATCCAATTTGGAGCCAGCTCCCACAATGGAATTCCGGACAAGGGAATGTTTCATGGTCGAATCGTCATCGATAGTGGTATATGGCCCGATAATACTATTCTTAATGGTACAATTTTCTCCGATATACACAGGGGGCACCACCAAACTGCCTTCTATCTCATAGGTCTTTTTCATGGATTCAAGCAAGTAGCGGTTTGTTTTCAGCAAGGTTTCCTTCTTACCGCAATCATACCATCCGTTCACCTTCGCAGTCTTAATGGTCTCCCCCCAATCAATCAACACTTGCAGCGCATCAGTCAGCTGATACTCTCCTTTGGTGGTAATGCCTTTATCCACGGTTTCCTGCACAGCCGATTTTAATCGTGCCTGACTATTAATTTTATAGAGCCCCACGACCGCCAGATTGGAGGGAGGATGTTCCGGTTTCTCAACCAGCCGGGTCACCACGCCCTCCTCGACCTCAACGACACCAAACCGCCGTGGATCCTCCACTTCGGCCACACCAATCACCGAGTCCTTGACAGTTAAGATATCGTTAAAATCCGCATCAAAGATGGTATCCCCCAGAATAATCAGTACCGGATCATCGGTCTCTTCCAGGCCCAGACCGACTGCATGCCCCAGGCCTTTTCGTTCTTCCTGGAATACAAATTTCGTCGGGATGTCATAACGCGCTTCGACGTATTTGGAGACTTTTTCTCCCTGATATCCGATGATGATAGTTAATTCGTTAATCCCGTTCTCCAGGAGACCATCAATGATGTGCCCCAGGACGGGTTTTCCAGCGACGTTTAACAGGACTTTCGGTAACGTGTGCGTGTGCGGTCTCAGACGAGTACCGATTCCGGCGGCGGGTATAATTGCGCGCATAAGCATCACTCCTTTATATTCTTCACTAGAACAATCTGAGTTTGAGATTCACTTCATCGAGATATTTATCGGGATGGTTGCGAAAATCATACAGTAACGAATCGAAGGTGGATATCGAACGATTGAATTTCGTATAGAGGGTGTCGTCCCGAAGCAGCTTTCCCAGAGAAGAATTTGGTGCGTTGATTTTATTAATGAACAGCTGGGTGGAATCGGACAGCTGTTGCAATTGCCTGGTGAGATCCCGCCCGGCTGACAGCAGACCACGCGCATTTTGCCCTTCTGATGTCATAAAATCTCTTGCCAGGGTGGAGCTCTGTTCGAGGTTCTCCACTGTCGCAGCCAGGGAGGAACTATATTGGTTCAGGAAAGAATCCAGGCGGGAAGCTGTGGAAGCGAAATCCCGGATGGCGGAGTGGAGACGGCGGACAGTTCCCAGAGTGTCTCCAAGCACTAACTTGAGAGAGGCGGCGGAGGTTTCCAAGTCGGAAATGATCTGCTGAATACTCGATTGGTTTTCGTGGAAGACTTCCGCCAGATTTGCGATGCCGGGAATGTATTCACCACGAATGATTGCATTTTCCGCAAGGGGGTCCGAAGCGCCACCCGGCTGAATTTCCACATGGCGTCCCCCCATCAGTTCCGTGCTGACAATCGTCGCCCGGGCATCGGTTCGTAACTGGATATCCCTGGTTAACCGCACCATTACCAGCACCGAATCATCCTGTAATGCGATACTATGCACCCGCCCGATTTCGACTCCCGAGATGGTCACGAGATCACTTCTGGTTAACCGGCCGACATGGTCGAACTTCAGGTTGACAATTTGTTGCTTTCCGGAAAGCAGCGCACCCTTGGACCACAGCACCACCCCCACGATAATTATGAAGGCCAGTAAAATTGTAATTCCTACCACAATTTCCATCCGGCGCTGTTTATCGTTCATTCATAATCCCGACTCAAATATTCACGAAGGTTGGATTGTTCCTGCAACTTTTGAATGAGATGGTCTTCAAATTCCTGCGCAGGGTATTCCCCATAGATTTTGAGCAGTTGATTGAGAACAATGACTTCGACAATGACCGCAATCCTCTTCCCCGGAAAAATCGGAAGTTTGACATAGGGAATGTCCACGCCCAGGATATCCATGCAGTCTTGGTTTAATCCCACCCGATCATAGGTTTCACTCTCATCCCACTCCACCAGATTGATGATCACTTCCAGGCGCTTCTGGGCCCGAATACTTCGAATCCCAAACAACCGCCGGACGTCAATAATACCGACTCCACGCAGTTCAAGATGATGTTCCAGGAGTTCATGTCCACTCCCAAGGAGTAAATTCCCGCCAGCCCTCCAGAGACGGATAACATCATCAGCAACCAGGCGATGACCGCGCTCAACCAGATCAAGCGCCACTTCGCTCTTCCCGATACCGCTCCGTCCCAATAACAGGAGTCCGAGTCCATACACATCAACCATCGAGCCGTGCATGGTCACTTTCGGTGCAAACTCCTCTCCTAACACCTCTCCCAATTTGACCATAAGATCGGTGGAAGGGAAGTCGGATTGGAGCAGGGGGACCTGATATTTTTCGGCCAGATGACAGATGGTATCCGAGGGCTCCAGGTTATTCGCAAATATCACACAGGGTATTTTGAGCTGGAAAAAATGGGACATAATCGTTTCGACATCCTGGTCCGAATGCGTGGTCAGAAACGCAATCTCTTTATTTCCAAAGATTTGAATCCGGTCCGGTTCAAAAAAATCCCAGAATCCCACCAACTCAAGACCCGGCCTATTGATTGCAGGCGAGACGATTTCCGGTTCCAGCTCGACATGCGTATTCAGGTGAGTTAACTGCAGCTCTTGTCCGTACTGGTCCAGAAAATCAGCAAGGGGAATTCGTTTGCCCAAATTTTCTCCGTTAATGATTGATGAGTTTCCCTTTATATTTCTTCAGCCGCCGTTCCATCTTCTGTACGGCGCTGTCGATGCCTTTGATCAGATCATCTTCCACGGCTGATGCCGTGAGCGTTTTCCCTGCAACCCGCAGAATGATTTCAACCAGATAATCCGCACCTTCCTTATCGAAAACGATTTGTCCGTCGACGATGCGATCCCAGTACTGGGTTAAACCCTGTACCTGCTCCAACGCATATTCCTTAATATTGTCTGAAATATCCTGATGTCGAACAGAAAATTCAAGGTTCATACATACCTCCTGGTTCTCTGTGATTTCTCCGTGTCCCATTGGTTTGATCATTCCGCTCTGGGGTGGGCCTGCCGATACACCTCCTTCATTTTACGTACACTTACATGGGTATAGATTTGTGTGGTAGATAGGCTCGCATGGCCGAGCAATTCCCTGACCGCCTGCAGATCTGCACCGTTACTCAGCAAATGGGTGGCAAAGGAATGCCGGAGCACATGCGGAGACAGGTGTTCCTGTTCACTTACCTGGTTCAAATACGCGGTGACCCGCTTCCGTACTTGTCTCACTGAAATTTTCTGGTTTCGATTATTGACGAACAGGGGCATGTTCGCCGCATACCGGGTAATATGAAATTTTTCCCGTCGATAATCAAGATAGCGCGCTATATATGTCTGAGCAATCTCCGAATAGGGAAGGATTCTTTCTTTATTTCCTTTTCCTGTTATCCGAACAATCAATTGCCGCTGATTCAGGCTTCCGACGGCCAGATCGACTAATTCCTGGATACGAATTCCCGTACTGTAAAACAACTCCAGAACGGCGCGATCCCGCGCACCGGCGAGTGTCTCCTGATCCGGCAGTTGCATGACCTGCGCAAGTTCCGGATAATCGAGATATCTTGGCAGCTTCTTCTCTAATTTAGGTGGCTGGATAGTCAGCGCCGGATTCTTCGGCAGATATCCATCCTGGAAAGCCCATTTAAAAAAGACTTTTAAGGTAGCCAGTCGGCGGGTGATCGAGGTTCTCCTCTCTCCGTCCTCCAGGCACTTCCCTAAAAAATGGCGTAAGGTAAGCCTGTCAATCAGCTGAGCGTTGACCGTCTCAACGGCATCATATTCCCGGCAGAACGCCCTGAATTTCTCCAGATCCTGTGAGTAGGCCCGAAGAGTGTTCGGCGAGTAGTTTTTGCGTTCAAGCGCCTGCAGAAATTCTGTTATTAATTCCTGGAGTATGGTCATATGCTGTACAAAATTTCTTCTCGTTTTGCCACCAGTGCGCCCAGGTCGAGAAAATCTGCGGGAAATGAAGCCTCTAATTCCATCCATTTTTTAGTCCAGGGATGATGGAATCCAATCCGATACGCATGAAGTGCCTGTCGTTTCATAGTCTCCAGTATTCTGGCACCCCATTCCCGATCCTTCACGGGTAATGATTTCAACCGTTTGGTTCTGCCGTTGTACACCGGATCTCCCACCACCGGATATCCGATACTTTTCAGATGAACACGAATTTGGTGGGTCCGCCCGGTTTCAATGCTCAACCGAAGCAGTGTTATGATTTCATGATCTTCCAGTATTTCATAATGAGTGATCGCCCGTTTTCCGGTTGGAGTGGTCGCAAAAGTTTTCCGATCCCTGGGATGTCGACCAATGGCTCGCTGAATGGTCTTTTCTTCTGAGTCAGGCCTTCCCCACACCCATGCACGGTATTCTTTCTCAACAGCACGATCCTCAAATTGTTGTGATAACCGCCGGTGCGTTTCTTCATCTTTTGCGGCCAGAATGATTCCGGAAGTATTTTTGTCCAACCGATGTACCAGTCCGGGCCGCAGTTCACTATCCGTCTCTGCCAGTGTCTTCGTATGATACAATAATGCGTTTACCAGTGTTCCCGTGCTGTTTCCAACACCGGGGTGAACCACTAATCCCGCCGGTTTGTTCACGGCGATCAGCCGGGAATCTTCATAGACTATATCGAGCGGGATAGGTTCCGGTTCCACTTTCAGTTCCGGCTGTTGCGGAAGCTCCACCTCTATGACATCGCCCGGAGATATGGAATAACTCGACTTGACCGGGTGGTCGTTTACTCGAACCAGTTCGTCTTCAATTAATTTTTGCAGCCGAGAACGTGAAATCTTGGATATTGCCTTTGCAAGATACTTGTCCACCCGATCTCCATGAATTCGTTTGGGCGGCACAACGATTCTGATTTGATCCGTCTCCTGATTGTGTTCTTTTTCAATCATGAATATAATACATTTCGGTTCGGATGGACATAATCTTGATCACAATTTATTGCAGCCAGCTGGCGCTCTCTTCTCTGTTATCCTAAATTCAATATATGAATTAGTGAGGAATTATCCATCCATTCAGTTCCTGATTATGGATATTGTATATGCCGGCAACGGAGTTATTCACCAGCAGGAATATCCGGAAAATACTCCGGCATCCCCCACGGCGCGGTCGCAAAGCGACATGTGCATCAAAGATCTCCTGATACCAGGGAACACGAGAATCCAATAATTCAAAAGTTCAAAAATTCGAGAGTGTTTGAGAGTGTTTAGAAAATATGGTTCTGATCCAAGATGCTGAACCTGACTTATGTTTATTCTGTAGAGAACACATCTTCCAAATTTATTGCGAGGGTTGGGCAGTGACATTTCATATTTTCTTTGTTCTGTCGTCTCGGGATCTCTTTGCCAAAGGCCTCGAGGAGACTCCCCCAACGGGATCCTCCGAAGGAGTCCCTTGGACCTTCTGGGACTTCGGAGCGAACTTTGTCCCGTCATCCCGGGATCTCTGTGCCAAACGCATCCCTTCGGGGCGAGGCGTTTTCTGAATAGACTCAAAATTCAAAAAAAGAAATATAGAATCGCCTGACTACTATAAACGAAAAAAAGATGAACGCGATACAGGAACGAAATTCCATGCCGCCCTGCTAATCACCTCAGGGAATACCTGAAAAAAATGCTATGTTGGGAGACTTTGCCGTAGCGATACTCTTACACTGTTATGTCGTTAACGACGTTCTTTGTTTTTACAGGCGACACAGTGCGTTGTATGAGGCACCTCTTCCAGCCGCTCTTTTTTAATTGGCTCACCGCAATCAGCGCAATATCCGTATTCTCCACTTTCGATTCGTTCCAATGCAGCATTCAGGTGCGAGAGGTATTTATTCTCTCGAGCCAGCCACAGAAAGGCTTTTTCGCGTTCCTGTGCGTCTGTGCCCACATCAGCCATGTGATAGGCATACGTTGAATCTGAGCTTCCGGTTGCCTCTTCACTGGTCGCATTTTCCCGAATGGCTTCCAGTTCCTCTAACAGATTTTTTCGCTTCTCGAGGATGATTTTTTTAAAGTACTCTAACTGCTTTTTATCCATTCCACCTTTCTCCCTTCCTTACGCATTACCTTACACCCGTTCAATAGTTATCTGTATGTCTTCTCCGTTGATCGTGAAGTTATCACTGTAATCGCCTATAATATTATTCGAGGATATCTCCTCCGCAAGTATTTCATTTTGAATATAATCCAAATATTGTTTAATGGCCTCCGCAAGCCGTCCTTCGGTTTGATAACCCAGCCGGATATGGTCCTCAACCTGAAATCCCGCCTCTTTCCGCATATTCTGGATATAGCGGACAAGATCACGAATCATGCCTTCCTTGCGAAGGTCTTCGGTAATCACCGTATCGATTGCCACCACATACCCCGCATTATCCACGACCGCCAGATTTTCCGGTTCCACCGTTTCCACATCAATCTCGCCGGGGAGCAGCTCCACTTTCTCTGCTTCCAGGGTTAGCGTCACCGAATCACCCGCCTGGACCCTGGAGGCAACTTGTTCCTGATCCGCCTCCTCCAGCGCTTGTTTGATCTGGGGTACCAGTGCACCAAATTTCTTTCCAATCGCTGCAAAATTCGGTGTTACCCTATAATCGACTAATCTTTCACTTTCTTCAACGAATTCAAGGGATTTGACATTCAGTTCCTGTAAAATTTGCTCCTGCAACTTCCGGATGGCATCGACTTCGTAGCTGTATCTCGGCTGTATCCGGATGTTTCTCAATGGTTGTCGAATCTTGACATTCGCCCGGTTCCTGGCTGCTCTGCCCAGACTGACCACTTTGATAACCGTATCAACGTCCCGCACCAAATTTTCATTGAGCAGGGTGTCGTCATGCTCCGGAAACGGTGTCAGATGGACACTTTCCTTCGCCTCTGATAATACGGAGACAGCAAGATTCTGATAGATCTCTTCGGTTAAGAACGGCATAACTGGTGCAAACAGCTTCACCAGAGTGATGAGGGTTTCATAGAGTGTTTGATACGCACTCAGTTTATCTTTATCATTTTCGCTTTTCCAGAATCGTCTCCGGGATCGCCGGACATACCAGTTACTCATATCATCGATGAATCGATCACCTTTTCGCACGAAGGTCGCGACGTCATAGGAGGCATAGGCCTCCTGAGCGATCCGGATTAACTGATGTAACTTGGCAAGCAGCCATTGATCCAATTCCGTGCGTTCCGCAACCGGGATGGGCTCCGAGTCCGGTTCGAACTCGTCAATGTTTGCATAGGTAACGAAAAAGGAATAGGTATTCCACAGGGTTAACACCTTTTTCCGAACCTCATCCGCAATGCCATAGCCAAAATTGAGATTCTGCACCGGATTCTGTTCGGCATAGATCCAGCGCATCACATCGACTCCCATAGTATCCGCGGCTTCATCGAAGGGAATAGCATTCCCGGAACTCTTATGCATCTCTTCCCCGTGCTCATCGCGAACCAGCGCATGCCCCAGGAGCGTTTGAAAAGGCGGTTCGTTTTCCAGGACGGTGCTCATGGCGAGCAACGAATAAAACCAGTTTCGAAATTGGCCGGGCAGACTCTCCGTGACGAAATCCGCCGGAAACCATTTTTCCCAGTATGCCCGGTTTGTTAAGTAATGCAACGTAGAATAAGGAACAATTCCCGCATCCAGCCAGGGATTGCCGACGTCGGGTATTCTGGATATGGGTTTCCCGCAAGATTCGCAGGCAATTTTGACCTGATCAATATGAGGTTTATGCGGTGTGTGGCCTTCAAATTCGTCCCAGCCTTCTACTGCTCTTTCTTCCAATTCCTCCTTGCCGCCCACAACGGTAAAAGTGCCGCAATCTTCACATTCCCAGATCGGCAACGCCAGCCCCCAGTACCGCTTTTTGCTGATATTCCAGTCGTGCATATTTCGGAGCCAATCCAGCTCATGATCTAACCCGTACTCCGGAATCCAGGTAATCTGCCGGGCGACGTCCATGATATCATAGCGCAGCTCATCCATGCTGATGAACCATTCATCGACCAATCGGAAGACCACTTCTGTTCCGCACCGCCAGCACACCGGATACCGGTGCGTGATCTGTTCCCGTTTAAACAACCGCTCTTTTTTCTTGAGATCCCGAAAAATATCCTGGGCAATATCCGCCACCGACCGGCCCGACAGCCAGTCAAATCCCTCCATGTAGACTCCGAACTCATCCAGAGGAGCAATAACCTGGAGATCATATTCATGGCTTAGTTCAAAGTCCTCGCGTCCGCAACCGGGAGCGATATGTACAATCCCCGACCCATCTGCCTCGCTTACCTCTTCCCAGGGAATCACCCGATGCGTGATGCCCTCCTGGGCCGGCAGTTCATCGTAAGGCCCGTGGTAGGTGAGGCCGAGCAGTTGTTCGCCCTTCAGTTCTTCCAGAATCTCATATTCCTCGCCCAGCACCTCTTGCCTGGCTTTGGCCAGATACAAAATTTCCTGACCGTCTGTAACTTTTATATAAGTCACATCGGGCCGAACCGCAGCCGCCACATTGGAAGTGAGAGTCCACGGAGTGGTGGTCCAGACCAGCAGGGATTCGCTTTCGCGGTCAGTTAACGGAAAATGCACATAAATACTGGGATGGGTAAGTTCTTTATACCCCTCGGTTGCGATTTCGTGTTCCGAGAGAGCCGTGCCGCACCGGGGGCACCAGGGCATGACATCTTTCCCTTTATACAGAAGGTTCCGCTCGTGGATCTCTTTCAAAAAATGCCAGATGGTGTAGTTATTTTCCTCGGACATAGTAAAGTAAGAATTATCCCAATCCATCCAGTATCCAAGGCGGATGGATTGTTCGGTCTGGACCTGCGAATATTTGAGAACACGCTCTTTACATCGCTGAACAAATTTGTCGATTCCGTATTCTTCGATATCGGTTTTATTCTCAAATCCGAGCTCCTTTTCCACCTCCACCTCCACCCAGAGTCCCTGGCAATCAAAGCCATTCTGATACCGCAGCTCATGTCCGGTCATGGCCTGAAACCGCTGATATAAATCCTTGTAGGTTCGGCCCCAGGCATGATGCACTCCCATGGGATTATTCGCTGTGATTGGCCCGTCCAGAAACGAAAACCTGGGATTCCCCCGATTCTGGTCGACCAGTTTCCGGAAGATGTCGTTCTCCTCCCAGAACCGAAGCATCCGGTGCTCTAATGCTATAAAATCTTCCTTACTTTCGACCGGTTTAAACTGGCTCAATTCTCGCTTCACCCTGTGTCTCAGTTATCGTTTCATCAACCATAAAATCACTGTCAGAACTAGACTGATTAAAATACTAGTCGTCAAAGGAAAATAAAAGGTGAAATTATCCTTCTGTATACGAATATCGCCGGGAAGCCGGCCAATTTTATTCAGGATCGGAACATCCCTGCACAGCCAGAGAATCGCCCCGATTATCAGGAGTATTCCCCCGATTTTAACCAACCATTTTCCGACGACTCCCAGCCAGTTCTCCATGATGTGTTATTCTGAAGTTATGTACTTCTGTAAAATCACTCCCAGCCGTTCTCGCTGTGATTTCTCCAAAGTACGCACATCCGTTAATAACGCATCTTTCAAGGCCCCCTTACAGTCGCATGATCTTTGTAAATTAAACTTTTCCAAGGATTTAGCAACTATTTTTTGCGCAGTACCAACCGCTTTGTTGAAGCTGTCGATAATGGCCGCAGTCGACACGGCATCAAATTGCTCATGCCAGCTATCATAATCAGTGACAATCGCCAGGGTGGCGAAACACATCTCCGCTTCTCTGGCTAATTTGGCCTCGGCCAGACTGGTCATCCCAATGACATCCATTCCCCAGCTCTTATATAATTTCGATTCTGCACTGGTCGAAAATGCCGGCCCCTGCATATTTAAATAGGTTCCTGACGGGTGGATGGTGTCCGTCACTTCCTTGCCGCTGGCATAGAGGTGCCCGGCCAGTTCCTCACACACCGGATGAGCAAATCCGATATGTGCGATGACGCCGTTCCCGAAAAAGGTGTGCCGGTCACCATGTTTTGTCCGATCCACGAATTGATCAACCACCACGATATCCCGGGGCGAGAGTTCCTCCCTGAAACTGCCCACAGCCGAAGTAGTCATCAGCCATTCCACTCCCAAGGATTTCATCCCATAGATGTTTGCCGGATGATTGATTTCCGAGGGCAGAATGGAGTGCTCGCTTCCATGTCGGGGCAGGAATATAATTGTCATGTTCCCGAGCCGGCCAATTTTATAGGTATCTGAGGGCTGACCAAAAGGCGTGTCAATCTGCTTTTCTGTCTCCCATTCGATACCAGGGATGTCATAGAATCCTGTGCCGCCAATAATTCCAACGATCCTGTCTGGCTGCGTCATGTGATATGCCCCCTTCCTCTCATGCATATATTACTGTTCTATCAATTCTATCGGCAGTTCCGTTCACAGGGCGAATTAGCGTTAGCCGTTCAACGATTAATATAAAAGAAATATGCATAAAGGGGCCAGCAGAATCACTTCCCAGGGCTCCGGTGCAAAATGACAACCAGTTATTCCGTCCGAAGTATACCAGACCGTCCCCCGATCCGGAGACGGGGAGATAAAAAAGCCCCGGCTCTCATCGAACCGGGGCTTTCGGGAAAAAGGAAGTCACTAATTAAAATCATCCTTCTGGAATGGTAAGACCAACGAAGAAGGCCTGATCACCACGGCGTATTCTGAGGAGGACCGCATCACCCGGATCATACTTCTCCATGGCCGTTCTGAATTCAGAGACATTTTCAACCGGGGTATTCACGCCAACGTGGGTAACAATATCACCGCGTCGGATGCCTTTCTCGGCAGCCGGAGAGCCGGACTGTACCCCGGTGACCAGGACGCCAGAGGTGGTGGGCAAATCAAACCGGCGAGCCATCTCCGGTGTGATGTTTTCCAAGGCCATACCTAAAGTGCCGCCGCCAGTGCGTCCGTCTTCTCGCTCCTGATCAGAGAGACCACCATAGTCTTGCGGCATTTCTTCCACCGTGATGGAGACGGTTCGCTCACTCCCTCCGCGGATAACGGTCAGCTCATGTTCCGAGCCAGGTTCGAGCTGCGAAATTTTCGTCTGCAAATCCCCGGAACTTTGCACGGTCTGCCCATCAATAGCAATAATCACATCACCTTCCTGTAAATTGGATCTCTCTGCCGGGCTATCCTCTATGATATTGTTGACCAGAGCCCCATACGGCCGGTCCATTTCCATGGCCCGGGCAATTTCACTGTCCACTGACCGTATTTCCACCCCGAGATAGGATCGAACAACCCGCCCTCGTTCAATTAAGTCATTCATCACTTTGACCGCCATATTGGCCGGAATCGCGAATCCGATGCCCTGGTAGCCTCGGCTCTGAGTTGCAATGGCCGTATTAATGCCCACTAACTGACCATACAAGTTGACCAGAGCACCGCCGGAATTCCCCGGATTAATCGCGGCGTCGGTCTGGATAAAATCCTGAATCAAATTCCGCTGGCTCAGGATACTGGTTCGCCCTTTTGCCGAAACAATGCCCGCAGTAACCGTATGCCGTAATTCTTCGCTAAAAGGACTACCGAGAGCCACGACCCATTCACCGACCTGCAGCTCATCCGAATCTCCCATTTCGATCGCCGGTAATCCGGATTCATCAATCTGGACCACCGCCAGATCACTTCTGGGATCGGTCGTCACTTTTTCTGCAGTGAATTCTCGTCCATCCGCCAGTTTGATGGTAATTTCCTTGCCCCGGGCAACCACGTGATTATTGGTGAGAATATATCCGTCTCCCCTCACAATAACCCCGGAACCCAGGACCTGCCTGGTCATATCTTCCTGCCTGGGGAAAAACCGATCGAAAAAATCTTCAAATTGAGGTGGAACCTCGGATGGAATATCCGGATGCTGAATGACCTGTTCTGTATTAATAGTGACAATAGAGGGAGTCACACTCTTGGCGATTTGCACAAAGGCATTGCTAAAATCCTGCAGGGAACCCTGGACATTCGGCTGCAGCGCCGCATCGGCCTTGGAAACGCTGGCAACCGGACTGGTCACCTGATCCTCGGCCTTGGTGCGTTCTGTCCAATCAAAATCCGACAGCAACACCACAGCTGCAATAAAGCCAAAACTGAACAAGCTGATGACCAAAAAGATACGCGAAAGCGTTTTACTCATGGAGTATTCTCCTTCTTCATTATTCTCATGTGAGAAAATACGAGTATTAAATGATTCTGTCCTCCGGAAGTTTCTTGCATTCTCCTCTCCCCTGCAATGTATAGAAATTAAAATATCTCGATCTGAATTACAAACCGGGATGGTATGCCCTGATTCTCTGGAATCTGGTACTGGCATTTACCCACTCACACCGGGTAGAATCCCATTGATGAGAGTATTTAAAAAACAGGAGCCTGATACAACATGTTGCGCCCGGCTTCCATGGAGTATATGCAGAACATAGTTCCCACATATTTTTCGGGATCCAGGAGACAATTATTCATTGTTGCTTTGTCCCGTCATCACGGTATCTCTTTGCCAAAGGCTCTCCTCTGGAGCGTATTCTCAATAGACTCATTTATACACACAGCATTACCAGCA
>CAYPST010000012.1:64525-67566 GCA_964413425.1 uncultured bacterium | reverse complement strand
AGTTGAGCGGAAGACGGGCTGAAACCGTTATTTTCCAATATCCTGAATCTAAGCATTTGAATGAGGCCCCCTGCATGCCATATTAAACAACTACGAATTTTAAGAATTACCTTCCCCAACCTCATGTAAAACTCGGTTGTACAGTTTTTGGCTTATCCAGAATCCCGCCTTCGCTATCAAATCATCAAGGAATGGTTTGGCAGCGTTAATTAAACCGTTTTGTTTGGCTTCGATCAATATTCCAAGGATACCGATGTAATGAATGCCAAATCTGTTAGCAACTAATCGTGCTTTCCGCTCATCAATGAGCAGGAGGTCAGCACCCAATTCCACCGCCAAACCTATTGCTTCTGATTCGCCCGTGTCTAACTCCAGTTGTAAGGCTTGGATAAACTCAAGATTTGAAATGGTCGTAACTTCAATCCACTTAGATGCATCTATTTCAGCTGAACCCGCCTGTCCAATCCCTTTTACCACAATTTCCTGGCGGACAGCATTGGGTAGAATTATCTTACCGTAAAGTTGCTTTAACAACCGCAATTGACCGATTGCAGCTAAATTAATAATTGGAGAGGTATTACTGACGACAATCACAAGCGGCCGAGTTCTTTCAGCGTTCTTAAGTCTTCTTCAAACTCTTCAATATCATAGTGAACGGGGATTTGACGACTCGCCAGGAGATGCTGGAACTGTAATTGAGGCATTCTGGCTATATGAGCTGCTTGTTCAAGGGTCACCTTTTCCTTCTGAAACAGCATTATAGCCATTTCTTGCAGTAGTTCATCTTCGGACATATTGATAGCTTGAAGAATATCCTCAGGAATAGCCAGGGTTTTCATCTGTTGCTCCTTGAGTTCAATTGGGTACTATAGGTAGAGTACAAATATCATTTTAGTTAATAAAGTACTAACAGATGACAAAGTTTCAGCAATTCGCTGATAGCTGATAGCCTGTAATTGGGCTTAGAATTTTGCTATATTTTTTTCTTGTATCGCTCCGGGGCTGAATAAACAATGCCTCCATTCCAGGCAGGGTTATGGTTTTTTATGTTTACCCTTCGCTGGATTCTTATTCCCACGGCATGTCATACCAGCGCAGAAACTCAGACCAGGCGGCTTCGGCAATACTGTATTGCTCTCCGCGGGCATTGGTCCTGACAAAGGATACCCCTGCATCTTTAAACAGTTGGGCTGTCACATCTCCGATTTCCGATCGGACTTCATCCAAACTATATAACTCAGAAGTAAGGCGGAGAGATCGAGCCACTGAGTTCGTGGCCAGTTCTCCTTCCGGTTCGTCCGTTGCGACAAGTTCCGCATATTGCAGCATACCGGCAACCACCAGGGCAATCCGATGCGTGCGTCCGCCGGGCACAAGCCGCCGCAGCATGGTCGTCCACACTTCATAAGTAGCTTCGCCTACCACAGTTTGGAGACTTCTCATTTCTTCCGTCATCTTGGTTTACGTATTGCTTGAGTTCTGAAGCATTCCTGATAATCACATATGCCACGTTACCCATTTCCATTTGCCAATCCAAGAAAAAACTCTCCGATCCGTCGGTGCCAGGAGTTCAACATCGTAACCAGATCGAATTAGTGCATTCTGCTTGTCACTATCAGACTCCGGAGGGAAATTCGCTTGACACCGTCATGTGTCCATACTACCTATTCTGTTAATCAGAAAAAAACTTGGATGATGGCTGCGCACACCCATAGCATTGCTTCCGGAAGAACCGACTCTGTATTCTCCAGCGCCTGCCCCTGTATCGGGCGCTCCCGGCGCATCTCAACTTCCTGGAGTGGGTGGATTCAGTGAAGGATCGCCCCGGCGTTCTCCGGAAGAAGCGGGACATATTTGCGGAAAGGCACCTCGAAGAATGAGGTGCCTTTCGCAGGGTGCATTTTGAGATCGCTCAGGCGGTTCATCAGCGTCACTGCCGTTCGATTTCTCCCTCCGACCAGTATGATCCGAAGACGATGCAACGATTTGTTATGAACTCGATACATCCTGCAATATTAATGTATTAATGACTTCTGCAGCAGCACGGATGGAAGAAGCAGGGTGAATATCATGCCCTGGTCAGTCTTCAAATAGACGGTTCATATCAGGATAACGATCTATTTCTAATCCTCTGGTAAAATGGTACGCTGGTGAATATTCCTCACCCCGGTGTCGAATATCCTTCACCAGCCCTCCCGAATGTATCGTGCAGTCCTGCGCAAGTATCGAAGTTATATGTACCCAAATTCCCTAAGTACAGCGATACTTCGCGAAGCTCGTATCGCTCAACTTAGGATGTATTAATGCCAGGCAAAGATAACACGGAATATTTGTTGCAATATCAGGAGTGAGGGAAAATCAGTCTATGAAAAGAGTGATATCTTATGTGCCACATTATCCTTTTCATGCCCGTACTGGGATTGGGAATATTCTGGATCTGGCCGATTGAGATTGCCGGTCCGGTCTATGCGGTGATTCTCCTGCTGTCTGTCATCCTCTATGCCATCATTATGCAGACGATGCAATCTCCGGTAACAACGGGATCTGAGGGACTCCGTCATGAAGTGGGAATTGTCGTGGAAGGTGGCAAAAAAGACTGTCGGGTTCAGATCCGCAACGAAATTTGGAAAGCGTCCTCTAAAGAGCTGCTGGGAAGTGGTGAGCGGGTGACTGTTACCGGATCGAGCGGGCTCGTATTGAAAGTCCAGAGATACACAAATCAAGAGAAAGGAGTATCTTCTTATGAAGCAGTCTAAGCCGATTTTCTGGGGAAGTGTCGGGGCTGTCGGGTTACTGGCAGTTTATTTCGGTATTCTGACTCTGGCGAATTCATTTTCACATGCCGTGGAACAATTCGGGCAGATGTGGTACTGGGTTATCCTGTTGGCGGCCGGATTCGGACTCCAGTTGGGACTCTACATCTATATACGCCAGCGGTTGCGCCAGAAAATGAAAGGGGCCACGGCGGAAATCGCGACGGCAGGGGGGATTTCGACCGGCTCCATGATCGCCTGCTGCGCGCATCATATTACAGATGTGCT
>CAYPST010000012.1:0-64515 GCA_964413425.1 uncultured bacterium | reverse complement strand
CACCGCTGCGGCGATGTTTCTGGCAAACTATCAGGTGCCCTTTATTCTGCTGGGGGTGTTCTCGAATCTGGTGGGCATCACCATTATGCTGACGCTATTGCAGAAGCATAATCTGTGGGGAGAATCCCGGATCCTGAAATCCCTGGTCAGGCTTAATATGAAAACGGTTCGGAATGGTATGAGAGGCTTTCCCAATACCTCGTGTACGTACTTGGTTGACGCCGAGAGTGAGATTTCATAGGACAGAACGATGAACAAGCAGTGAAAGGTACACTCATAGATCTGAATCCTTGAGAAAGGAAACAGGTGTGATATGACCAGACGGACAGGTTTACTTGCAGGTGGTATCTTCTTCTTCTCCATGTCTCTGCTGATTTTCGAGATTTCGCTCACCCGGATTTTTTCGATCATCTTGAATTACCATTACGTATTTGTAGTTATTTCGTTCGCCCTTCTGGGATTAGGCCTCGGAGGCGTATTATTTTTTGTTCTCCAGCGGCGAAACTGGATTCAACCATCAGCCGGGATCGTTGGAATCCATCTGACCGCCATTGCAATTCCCGTGGTCATCTATGCACTGGTCACACTTCCGCTGGCGAATAATCCCGAGACGCTTAAGCGGGGGTTTTACGTGTATCTCGTGGTGGCCCATTTGCCATTCATGTTTGGCGGATTTGGAATGTCCTGGCTTTTCCAACAGTATGCCAATCAGTCCTCAGTGCTTTACGGTGCGGACCTGGCCGGTGCTGGTGTTGGATCTCTCTTGGCCTATGGTTTGTTACAGATATTTGGGGGCGCCGGCGCTGCACTGTTTGCGGGACTGAGTGCGGCCATAGCGGTCGCACTGTTCACCCTGCATCAACGAAAGCATCCGGTAAGCGTGGTGGTCTCCTTGACAGCAGCTACCGGCTTCCTAATGTATTTCCTGCTGGGATTATTGCCGTCTGTGCCCGTTGGGGCAGATCAAGAGAAAGACCTGTATCGTCTCACAGCCGGTGAGAAGGGGGATGGCACCATTCTGGAGAGCAAGTGGAGTGCCTTTGGCCGGACAGATCTGGTCAAGGATCCCCGGACTCCCCACCAGCTGGTGCTGTTTATTGACGGGGCCGCCGGGACCCCCATGATTCACCGGTCAGAGGCCCTGCCTGGTTCAGCGCTCTCCTCTGCATTCTCTCTATGGGGATTACAGTTCTTCCCCTTTGCGTTTCTGGAGGAAACTGAAAAGGACTCGGCATTGGTGATCGGTCCGGGCGGTGGCAAGGATGTGGTCATCACCAGGATGGCAGGCGTGAAGCACACTACCGCGGTCGAAGTGAATCCGGAGATTGTTTCCCTGGTCCGTCAATATGCGGACTATAATGGGAACATCTACCAGAACGACTCTTCGTTCCAATTGGTGGTCGGGGAGGGTCGCCAATTTGTGCGGCAGTCATCAGAGAAGTACGATGTGATCATGCTGGCCATTCCAGTGACGAAAAGTAAACGGGGATATGAAGGATATGCACTCACCGAGGATTTCCTGTTTACGGTGGAAGCCATCCAGGACTATCTGGATCATCTCACGCCCGAAGGCCGCCTGATGATCCTGGCCCATGGGGAACCGGAAATCCTCCGGCTGGTCCTGACAACCATTAAAGCCTTTGAAAACCGGGGTATCCATGAAGAGGCAGCGATGCGGCATATGTATACCATCAGCGATGGCATGCTCGGACTGTTGGTGGTGAAGAAGTCGGAGTTTACAGAGGAAGAAGCCCGTATCCGACATGATGAGATGCACCGATATCACCTGACAGCGCAGGTATCCTACTTCCCATATATCCAGCAACGAAAATCCATGTACATGCTGGAGAATGGAATGCATGTGATGCAGTACATGTTCAATCCGAAACTCTTCTACATCGCCCGGGATATTTACAGCAGTACGTCAGCATTTTTCAATTATCCGTTTGATGTATCACCGGTAACCGATGATCGACCATTCTTTTACGATTTCAAACGAGGTTTGCCATCCACCATCACGTCCATCTTTCTCCTCTTTGCATCCATGCTGGTCGGATTGCTATGGAAAGCGACCCGGAAACAACCGGGTGAAGAGTATTTGCTTGCCTGCCACAATTCATTGAAGTCACTCCTCGGGTTCTTTTCTCTGCTTGGCATGGGATACATGATGGCGGAAATTGCGCTCTTCCAGAAGATTCTCCCCTATTTTGGCAATCCGACCCTGGCGCTTTCCGTGTTGCTGGCAACTTTGTTGTCAGGGACTGGTATTGGTAGCTTTGTCAGTCACCGGATACATAGTTCCTCTATTCTTTCAAAATTCCAGCTCGCTTCAGCAGGAAGCGGGGGACTTCTTGTTCTCTTCCTGGCCTTGATGGTACAGCCACGTTTTACCATAAGCATTTGGAGTAAGTTGCGGCTGCTCGCCTTGCTCTTCGGCACGGGAGCCTTCCTGGGATTCCTCTTTCCGCTCCTCATGCGATACGCGGCAGTGCGGGGATTGCGCCATCGGATTCCTTGGTTCTGGGGGGTCAACGGAGTCGCCTCGGTCACCGGTGCTGTCCTGGCGGTGATCCTGGCCAAGTGGTTCGGCTGGACGGTGACCCTTGGGCTCGCCGGGAGTATGTATCTGTTGATAGCAATACTGGTGCACAAAGAACAAGGGAAGGTATTTTTCGGGATCCCGTCGGATCAAAAGAGGAGTATGATCGTTTCAGCTGATATGAGTGGACTTTTACCCGACGAGTAAAGAGATGGATCTCATTTACAGATGGATGGCGGGAGAATACTCTGTCAGGAGTACACTGATGAGGAGAACGGAGCGTTCGTGATGATCCATTTGTATGAGGGACTAAGCAGCGTCCCGGTTTTCGATGAAGGAATCGTCTGGTTCCAACACTGGTGGTGAGATTCGAAATTCCGGAACTATCAATCCTGGAGAATCTCTGTTCGCCGGGCATCCATGTTCACATGCTTGCCGATGGATGGCATGTGCTTTAACTGCCGGTATTTCCGAAAGACCTTTCCGGCGATGGGGGCAGCAACTCCGCCCCCGGACCCGCCATTCTCCACCAGCACCGTGATGGCCAGCAGATCCTCTGGCCCTTCCATGATCCCGATAAACCAGGCGTGATCTTCCCCATGGGGATTCTGGGCCGTCCCGGTTTTCCCCAGAATATCCGCAGTGGAAATTCCGGCTGCACGGGCTGTTCCAGTCGATGTTCCTGCAGCCGGGCGAACGTGGAAAACGACAGGTCTGTCGCCAGTCGGACGGGGAGAAATGCACCCCGGGATTGCTCGCGAAGTGTTTGCTGTAATTGACGCTCATTCTGAGCCAGATAGGTGCTTAACAGAGCAACCATCAGGGGATTCCGCCTGACTTCCCAGGGAATGGCGGATACCGTATATGTGAATCGATTATCGACCAGGAGTCGACCGAATCGATCGTGAATGAGTCCCCGTGGGCCGGGCCGGCTCATTTCCCGGATGCGATTGGCCTTCGCCTTTGATTGATACCTGGAGTGCTGAAATATCTGTAGATATGCAAATCGCCCCATGAGGATGAGGAGCACAAAGGAGATCAGCAGCTGCAGAATCCTCATCCGACCTCTGGAAACCTGGTTGTAATTGGGGTTCATTTTATGATAGCTTTTGAGAATATTATGAAGAATCAGCAGGCATTTTCAAACTTCCCGAGCACTTAAAGCCCTGGCAGGGCTTTAAGTGCTTCTGTTTATTTGCTTGCGTCTATTGGCAACTCGGCTGAATATTCACCTTCTGCAGCCGGCGTGAGTTGGTCACCACGTTGATGGAGCTGAACGCCATAGCAATCTCCGCCAGCACCGGATGCATTACTCCGATGATGGCCAGTGGAATCATCACCACATTGTAGAAGAACGCCCAGAACAGGTTCTGTTTGATCTTCCGGAAGGTGGCATGGCTGAGTTTTACGGCCTTGACCACTGCGCTGAGTTCGCCCTGCACCAGCACGATATCACCGGATTCGATGGCCACGTCTGTGCCGGTGCCGATGGCAATGCCCACCTGTGCCTGGGTCAAAGCCGGAGCGTCGTTGATGCCGTCGCCGACCATAGCGACGATTTCGCCCTCTTCCTGTAACCGCGTGACCTCGTTGGTTTTCTCATCCGGGAGCACGTTCGCCGACACCCGATTAATCCCGACTTCACTGGCGATCGCCCGGGCGGTTCGCTCGTTATCACCGGTCATCATCACCGGTTCCAGTCCGAGTTTTCTGAGTGCGGTAATCGCACTCAGGCTGTCCTGTTTTACCTTGTCTGCGACTGCAATGATGCCGACTATCTGTGAATCTATCGCCACAAGCATGGCAGTCTTTGCCTGCTCTTCGAGACCGGATTTTTGATCAAGGATATCGTCACTCAGTTCGAGTCCGTGTTCCTGCATCAGTTTTTCGGTGCCGATGGACACTTCCTTATCCTGCAGGATACCCTTCACTCCCCTGCCAGTTATGGCTTCGAACTCTTCCGGTGTGCCCAATTGTCCGTTCGTTGATTTGGCATATTCGATGCTGCTCCATCAGCTGATCTTCTATCGCTTTCAGTGCAGAGATAATGGACGCGGTTTGGGTCAGAATGTCGATGCAGTAGCGGTCATTCTCGATCATTCTTTGTATTCCCCGGATCTGGCCTTCAATCCGCCGGAGCCGGGTGAGCAGCGTGTTCATGCCTTTTCTGATTTTTTTACCGGTTCGGTGTATTTCCGCGCAAATAGTATACCGGGGCAGGGTATAATTGATGGAATAAAAATTCGCCCTGGTCCGGAGTTCTACTCATGTTCCTACAAAATATAAGGGCCGTAAGTTGATTTAAACTAGCAAGATGACAGTGATTGTTCAGCATGTGAAAGCATTATGAAGCAGAAAAATCATTCTGGGAATCCTATATAGGATTGATAGTGGAAGCGGAGGAGAAAAATTGGTGAATAGTCTACATAATTATGAAGAATATTATCCAATTAGACTATCCTTAGAGAATACCATCAGTTTTTAATCCCTCTGTCTAAGACCTTCAGTATCATTGTGGTGTAAATTGGCATTTTGATTGCTACATGTAAAGCCATTCAGTAACGGAGGAAGACGGAAATGGAATGGATAGGCAAAAATTGATTTTTGCTTATACTGGTGGGTGGATGCTTCGGGATGCATTTTTTTATCCACGGGCATGGCTCTCATACCTCCAGGAGGAATAAGGCGGACACGTGAAACACAACCTTAAAAAATGACTGCAAATATGAAAACGAAGATAGAACATACACTACAAACGCAGCTCAATGCCTGGGTGGTCACCCGGTTCATCGATAGTGTCTACAATATGAAAGATATACATACGTTGCCCGAGTTTCTCGCACATTCCTGTCGGTTTCGCCACGAAAATGCAGTGGTAGGGGAGTCACTGAATGAGCTGCAGGTGCATTTTGTGTACATCTGGATTAATCAGCAGCAGATTTTTGATCAGGTGGAATATGCCATCGAAGAGCTGGTAACCAGACACGATATCGTCAGTGTCAAGATACGACGCCGGGGTGTCAAAAATAAGAATACTGACCTTCCAGTGGAGACCTATCGCTGGGAGATGTTTCAACTCGATAATGGCAAAGGGGAATTTGGGTGACCCAATCAGAGGAGAGGATCATTGGTACTCATAACTATACTGATCCGGTTCGCAGGATGCAGGTAAGAGAAACGGAGACCTATTACTATAGTTATTACCGAGGGAGTTTCCATTATTTCAGCTGCTCCGGCTGCAAAGCGGCATTCGAGAAGCCTCCGGAGACTGTTCTCAAGAATTCACTGACAGACGAATATGACAAGAACACGAGCTAATTCATTCCTGTAAGGAAAATCTGGCAATGGAAAATACCTACGATTACGGCATGTGGATAACCGTGATCTTTCATGTTGCGTTGTTCGGCGGATTTGTATTCGGATTCCTGCGCCCGCATAAACGGGTCGAATGGCGAACACTTGGAGTCTTCGCGGGGTTTATGGTCGCATTGTTTACAGAGATGTACGGGTTCCCACTCACCATTTATATTCTGACCTCCGTTCTGCAGATCCAGCTGCCGGTGGTTGATCCGTTTTCTCATATCAACGGACACCTACTTGGAACTCTGCTGGGTTTCCCGTTGTGGGGGAAATTACTCATCTGCCAGATTGGAGGCCTGTTGATGCTATTCGGTTTGATCCTCCTGGGCCAGGGATGGAAGCGCATTCATGCTGCCCAGGGAGAACTGGTGACCTCTGGTATTTACGAGAAGATCCGGCATCCCCAGTACCTGGGCATGTTCATTTTTAGCTTGGGCCTGCTCATCCAATGGGCGACGGTGCTGGGACTGATCATGTTCCCCATTCTCATGTATGCTTATTATCGCCTGGCGTTACGAGAAGAACGAACGGTGGCGGAACAGTTCGGACAGGCGTATTACGACTATGCGTCACGGGTTCCCCGTTTTTTCCCCTGGGGGAAAATACCCGAGGAGCAATTTGGTGAACATGGAGGAATACCACTCCTGTTACCACCACATGCAGAGAGGGATATGAATCCGGAGAATCAGCAATAGTGTTGGCATTTTTCAGGGAGAACGAGTGTACATGAATAATATTTGGCAGTGGTGGCAGCATCTGCCCTCAAAAATTGATCCCGTGATATTCAGTTTGGGGCACTTCCAGGTACGCTGGTACGGAGTGATGTATATTGTCGCATTTGCGGTGGTGTATCTGCTGATCCGGTACCGGGTAACGACCGAATCGGTCAAATATGATATGGCAATGGTGGAGCGATTTTTTACCTGGGCGATTGTGGGAGTTCTGGTTGGTGGCCGGTTGGGTTATGTGTTGTTCTATAACGCGGGCTACTATTTGATGCATCCGGTGGAGATTGTCCTGCCTTTCTCTACCCAGAATGGTCTTGAGTTCACCGGATTCAGCGGGATGTCCTACCACGGGGGAATGCTGGGTGTTGCCGTGGCATTTATTCTTTTTGCAAAGAAATATCAGGTCAATTTCTTCACATTCACCGATCTGATGGTGCCGGCGATTCCACTGGGATTCATGTTCGGTCGGATCGGGTGTTTTATTAACGGCATGTTGTACGGGCGCCCCACAGACGTTCCCTGGGGAATGTATTTTCCCATGGATTCCGCCGGTCTGCTCCGGCATCCGTCGCAATTGTACGAAGCGCTGCTGGAAGGACTGGTGTTGTTTCTCCTGCTTTGGGTTATCGGAAAAAAACGGTTTGCCGAGAATTCCATGGCGGCCTTGTACCTACTTGGGTATGGGATATTCCGTTTCGGAATAGAGTTCTTCCGTCAGCCGGATGTTCAGCTGGGAACGGTTGTTACCGTTTTCACCATGGGACAGATTTTGAGTTCTGGCATGGTTTTACTGGGAATTGGAATATTGATTCTTCGTAGAAAAGACCGGTTGCAGTTCGTGACAAAAACATCGTAAGGGCGCGATTTATCGTGTCCTTTCCAAAAGAGAGTGGGATGAACTAATGGATAAGATTGAGCACCATAACACTCTGGAAAAAAGCCCCAGTCGTCGAAAAATTCTTAATATCCTGTTGGGTTCAACTGTTGGTTTGTGGGCGCTCTCAATTTTTTATCCTGTGTATAAATACCTCATTCCACCGAAGATTGCCGAGGCGTTGCCGGCAGCAGTAAAGGCTGGAACGGTTGGCGAGTTACCGCCAAACACCGGGAAAATTATTAAATTTGGTTCGAAACCCGTGATATTGCTCCGAACCCCGGGACCTGATACCGAATACCGGGCCTTCTCTGCCATCTGTACCCATCTGTCATGTATTGTCCAGTATCGGGAAGATCTGCAGCACATCTGGTGCGCCTGTCACGATGGGCATTACAACCTGCAGGGGATCAATATCAAGGGACCGCCGCCCAGGCCGCTGGATCCGTATAATGCGTTGGTGAAAAATGAGACAATCTATATTACCCGGAATGTGTAAGAGGAAGGAAATCATGTGTATGATGGCACCTCGCCGGAAAGTGCTCAGAACTCTCCTGTTGTATGGCTCGGGTTTAATGGTTTTCGGACGCCCGGAAAAGGTATTCTCCTGGAGAGAAACAGTGAAAGAGCTGTGGTACAATGCCGGAATGACAGGAGAGCCCGGTAACCTGATGGATGTGTCATTCGCTATTGCCGGAATGACCTGAAACCCCCATTGTGTCCAACGGGTGCAGGGTGCACTCGAACGAACTAAGGGTGTCGAAGAAGTGCTGGTTAATTTTGATCGGCGAGAGGCTCTGGTGCGATTTGATCCTGAAGAGGTTGATCTCCAGATATTGGCCGATGCGGTGTCCTCGGCGGGTGGGTACCAGGCGGCGTTAAAATATGGCCCGATAGAAGCGGAGAAAAAGTTGGATCGACTGACAGATCGATCCGAATCCAGGATCCCTGATGTGGAGCGGTTTTTTGCCCATAGCGGAATGCGACTCCTTTCCCCGGAGCAGATACCAAAAACAATCAGGTGGCTGCACGAACGAAAAGGTGCCACGCCTGCATGGTATACACAGCAGAATGCAGACACCCATACCGTTGTTTTTGTTTCGCTCTGGAGTAAACATATGGAAGTTTTGCCTATCAATTGGGACGAGCAAGTAACCCTGGAGGCTGAAAAGGGTGAAATAGCCCCCATGGGGTGGGTACCATTGGCAGAGATCACCGAAAGTGACGGCACTGGTTCGGTTGCCGGCATCCTTTGCTTTCCCTGTCAGCGGAAAGAAAATTCAGCATCGGTCACCCTGCGGTTTACCGGATTTCCGGATGAGAAGGATCATTATGTTGTGGTGAAATAGTATGTTCTCCGGGCGTATCTTGTGATGCGGAATCGGGCGAATTAAAGGAACCAGGGTACTTGGCGAGTATGCCCTGTGCAAGATGAGTAACATGGACTGCTCCGCCGGCCATCCCTTTTGTTGATGACAAAAGAATCTCCCGGTAAGGGGGACAGCGCGAGGTCAGTTAGGTACGAACTCTGCCTTCTCTATACCATCCCGGCAGAACAATCACTCACATCCGTACATTCTCCGGAATGCCAAAACTGCGTGTCGTGTTGTAGAATATTCTACACCTTGACTATTCAGATCCCGTATTTACGGGAATGGTATATATTTTGAACTCCGGAATAGGGGAGAATGGAAAGTATATATGGTGAGGCATTAACAAATGGAGGGCAGAGCTCCTCAATGCGTCATATCTGGAAATTAATTGCAAACAACTCATAAGGGAGTACTCTCATGAGAGAAGTCAAAGCCATTGTTCGCTGTGAGAAGGTAGCCCGGGTAATAGACGCACTGGAACAGGAAGGAATCCAGGCTTTTGTGGTAGATAACATTATGGGGGTGGGTTCTCATTTGATCGACCCGAAACAGGTGGATTATTCCATGGAATGCGTGGAACAGTATACCAAAATGGCGAAACTGGAATTCATCTGCCGGGAACAGAATCTTGAGAAATACCTCCACCTGATCCGGCACCACGCGTATTCAGGCGGGTCTGGAGACGGTTATGTGTATGTCACGCCTGTGGAAACCATGATGCAGATCCGATCGGGTCAATCCGGACAAGCAGGGCTGCGTAAGTTACGAGAGGTCCTGGAAACGTCCTGATACCGGGAGGGCTATTCTTCATTCCGGGGGGAACACGAGCGATATAGTTATGTTCCAATGGTATGAGAGTGTTTACAGAGCACACGGGAGATATCACAGGTTGCAACGCTCTTTTTATAATCAGAATGTGCCGTTACAACATTCCGTGGAAGCCAGGGAGAAAATTTGTGTTAGGTGTCTGCACCATTGCCAGCCTGCGTGATCGTTGTGGTTTTTCCATAATCCCATACAGAGGCCGGGAGTAAATGATCAAGCCGAACAACGCGGAAGTCTGGTGGCGGGATTGGGTCTTCTGGTTTGTGGCCAGTTTGATTCTCGGCATCAGCGTCCTGCATTATAAGACCACCCTGTCCGAAGCCATGTTTCACGATATCTACCGACGGTTATATTACCTTCCGATTATTATTGCCGCTTTCCGGTTCCAGCTGGTCGGAGGCATCGGGGCGTCAGTCATGATTAGCGTGATCTATTTCCCCCATCTCCTGTCGCATTGGCGCGTCAGTCCTGAGCAGGGAGTGAATAAATTGCTGGAGATGGTGTTATATAATATCGTTGGAATAGTAACAGGTCTGCTGGTTGTGCGGCAGGAGCGAGAACGTCAACGCTATGAAACCACGGCAACTCAATTGGATCATTCGCTTGAGGAACTCCGGAGGCAATCACGCCAGCTCCTTGCCACCGAAGAAAATCTCCGGGTTGCTGACCGGCTGGCCGTGCTGGGAGAATTGACCGCCTCATTGGCGCATGAGGTCCGTAATCCCCTGGGTTCGATTAAAGGCTCGGCGAAATTGCTCTCTGATGGACAACTGGAGGAGGAGGACAAACGGGAAGTGGCAGATATTCTGATCAGGGAAGCGAACCGATTGAATCAGGTGGTGGAAAATTATCTGAAAGCAGCACAAACCGGCGCCAGAGAAGTTCATACCTTTCAGCTGAGTGAAGTGATGGATTCCATCCAGAAGTTGCTCTCGGAAAAGATTCGGAAACGTAACATCGCCTTTTCAGTCCGCCTGCCATCGACACCCGTCACCCTGACCATGGATATGAATCATCTGTATCAGATTTTATTGAATATACTGTTGAACTCAATCGATGCCATGCCGAAGGGTGGCGTCATCCATCTGACGGCTCAGTTGGATGATCAACAACTTCATGTGACCATTCAAGACGAAGGGATTGGGATGTCACCGGACCAGCAAACGAAAATATGGCAAACCTTTTATACCACCAAACACAATGGGACCGGGCTGGGATTACCCATTGTCAAACGGATGGTTGAAAGCAATGATGGTCGGATTTCACTGGAAAGCCTGGAGCGCAAAGGAACAACTGTGAATATTTCATTACCGAGAGAATAAAAAATGCCATTTGATATCAGTCAGGCAAAAATTCTGGTGATTGATGATGATGTGAGTCTTGCCCGGGTGATTTACTTTGAATTGAAGCAGCGTGGCTATCAGGTGGACACAGCCAACTCCGGGCAGACGGGATTGGAACAGTTTGAGAAGGAGCCCTTTGATGTGGTGCTCACAGACTTGCGGATGGAGGGGCTCTCCGGGATGGATGTACTGAAGCAGATCATGGCTGATGTCCCGGAGACCACGGTCATTATGATGACCGCCTATGGGACCATGGACGATGCCATGAAAGCGGTGAAATTCGGGGCCGCAGATTACCTGACCAAACCCTTCGCCACGGATCAACTGGCCTTTGTCATCGAAAAATCTCTGCGAATCCGGCACCTGGAGGAGTCGAATGTCAACCTGCGGCAGCAAATGCTGGATCGATCTCGATTTGACAATCTCATTGGAGAGAGCCCCCCGATGCAAGAAGTGTATCGCACCGCAGAGAAGGTGGCGGTGAGCGATGCCCCGGTGCTCCTGTTGGGTGAGACGGGCACCGGGAAGGAGGAATTGGCCAAAGCCATCCACAACAACAGCCGCCGCGTGGAGAACAACTTTGTGCCGGTGAACTGCGGTTCCATTCCGGAGACGCTGATGGAAAGTGAGTTGTTTGGCCACGAGAAAGGGGCCTTCACCGGGGCAGACCGGCGCCATATCGGGAGCTTCGAGCAGGCGAACAGGGGCACGATTTTCCTCGATGAAATTGCCGAACTCCCCCTGCACGTGCAGGTTAAACTGCTTCGGGTGCTCCAGGAACATGATATCAGACGGGTCGGGGGTGAGGAAACCATTGCGCTGAACATCCGGATCATAGCGGCGACCAACCAGGATCTCCAGTCGCTGGTAGAGGAAGGCTTATTTCGGAAGGATCTGTACTACCGGTTGAATGTGGTGAGTATCACCCTGCCGCCTCTGCGGGATCGTGGAGAAGATATTGATCTGTTAGCAGAATATTTTCTGCAGGAATTTGCCGGAGGATCCTCCTTTCGGATGGGCGATGTGGTTTACGAACGATTGCATTCCTACGAATTTCCGGGGAATGTCCGGGAATTACGCAATGCCATGCAACGGGCAGTGGTCATGGCTGAAGATAGTGAGATCACCATCAATGATTTGCCCCCGCAAATAAGGGATGCTCATCAAACCAGGAGCGAATCTCCTATAGATTTTCGTGGTTTCACACTGGAAGAAATCGAACGGAACGCCATCCAACAAGCATTAAGCAGAAACGAAGGCAATCAGTCGCAGGCGGCCAGAGATCTTGTCATTCCGCGGCATGTATTGATCTACCGGATGCAGAAATACGGGCTGCATAATAAAAATGAATGAAGCGAGTGAATACAAGGGGTCCAATGTCGGGGTGTGGGAGTCAACCAAACTAAATCAGGGAGCCTGGACAATTACTTTTGCAAGCAAATGATAGACCGGCAACGGCTCAGTACAGATGCCAATATTGAGTCTGCTCGAAAAACTCAATATGCGATGTGGGGTTGCAATTTCACCGTTTTTTGATAAATCCGTCGCCAGTCGGATTGTTTCCGCACACAATATGATAGAATATGAGACAATACAGCTCCCACCTGCGACGTCATGGATGTCAGGGTCATTTCCGTGTCCGGATCACTCGATAACCGAGCAATCCGCCCGAAATTCACCCCAATCGCCCGCAGGAAGGCGTACGTTTCCGGCGCAAACGCCCCCGAAGACCTTCCGTTTTCTATTGAACAGGACCCTGGGGCGACTGGCTGCCTCCGAATACAGGGACGGTAAAGTCTGTCTCCGGAATCTGCCGGTAAATCAGCTGGGAGAACCGATACACTTTCTAGTCCGCCAATTGCCGGCGTTTCTTATCACTCAGGTGCGGCCCGAACCCGAACAATTCGCTTTGGGTGCGGGCCTGATTGGAGCGAAACATAGGAACCTCGCATATCTGGTCGGATCTGGAATACAAAAACAGACTCTGAATTCCTATGAAAATTCGGGGCTTTTTCGAGTGCGCTCATGTTTTATCCCGCCATCCAGAAGACCACGTTTGTCAAAGCGTGGATGAATGGTCTTCTGGGCGGGATTCCGTCCAGACTCCGCCTGTGTGCGGAGTCAAAGGAGGAACCCCGGCTGTTAACCCGGGGGGCTCCATTTTCTAAAAATTCTAAAAATTCCGACTTGTTTTTTACATACCCAAATGTTAATCTTGAAAAAGATATGTCAAACATATCATACCATCCTCTATTCGATATCCGGACAATTCGGCGTTCGTTTAGTGAAGGAACGTTTTCGTTCATCGAATTTCGTCTCCTCTGGTCATGATCATAGATGTGATTCGCGGGTGAAATGAACTTTTAATATGGAGAGTAATCTTTCCCTTTCCTGAGTCTTCATCCCATCCGAGCTCCTCACCACTAGCTGATTCATAGAGAAACATTCTTCCCAACCGACCACAATCGGTTGGGAGAGGAGTGTTCTCCAGAACATGATAGAATGTTGGAGGTTTCCTATGGTAATGCATATCGTGTCCAGGGATGCGACGGACTGGAGGAAAATAATACATTGTATCTCTTGTGTTGTGTGTGCCTGCTGGTTTATCAGTTGCAATGGTCTCTCTCCCTCGGATCCGGCAGACCAGAGTTCAAAAGGTACATTAGTGCTGGCGTTTTCGCCTGGTAAACTCTTTCTCCAGAAGACGATAGAGCCCGATCTGGATATGACCCTGGATGCATTCGATGTGTTCGGGAGCGGACCGGGAGAAGCCATGTTTGAGGAAGCGGGTATCCCTCAATCATCGGTCTTTCAGTTGTCATTGGTACCGGGATCATGGAAGATCTCTGTGGAGGGGAAAAATAAAGACGGGGTGGTCATAGGCACCGGGGAGAGTTCTATCGAACTGGAGCCGGGTGTGGTCATGAACGAGACAATTCATGTTGTTCCCATAGAAGGGAAGGGTTTCCTGTCGATTGATGTCTCATGGCCGGACAGCGTTCTGACAGATCCGGCAGTCAGTGGAAATCTGAGCGCCGCGGGTGAGTCTGCCCAATCGATGACCTTTACTCCGGAACCGGACGGACTTTCCGCGATCTACCAGGATAGTCTGAGCAGCGGGTACTATACAGTCATTGTTCAGTTGACCGATGCCGATGAACCGGTGTGGGGGACAACAGAAGCCGCACGGATTCTGGCCGGGCATCCCTCAAGCAGGTCCTACCAATTAGTGGATGGGGTGAATCGGAGCGGGTACCGACTCGACCTCGTCGATGACCTGCAGAACCCCATCGAAATCACGTTATCCGGAATTATCGAAAACCTCCTCCCAGGGGAAATAATGACAGTCGTTGCGCAAACCAGTGAACCGGTGGACAGATACCAGTGGTATTTGCAGGGAGATCCAATTGCCGGAGCCACCGCCGATTCGCTCACCGTGGGGGGTAATCTGGATGCAGGAACCTACTGGTTGGATCTGTTGGTGCAGAGCGGTGCCGTGCTGAGCTCAGAGCAAAGTATTTTCCAGATCCTTCAGACAGAAGATGATGGCACCCGGATTGGCCCCCTGGTTATTAATGAATTTATGGCCGATCCCGAGAAAGTAGATGATAAGGTTGGCGAATGGTTTGAAATTGTGAATATCGGGAGCACCGAGGTTGACCTGGAGTACTGGGTTATCCGGGATGAAGGGAGTGATTTCCATACCATCAACCAATCACTGGTGGTGCCTCCGGAGGAATATCTGGTATTCGGCAGGAGTGCAGACGATTCTCTGAATGGCGGGATTGCAGTGGATTATGAATATCAGGGCATCAATTTGACAAACGAGACAGATGCTATTTTCCTGGTAAGAGACGACGGCACAATCATCGATGCCGTGCGGTGGGGCGGAGCGTCTCAGTTACCGACTGCAACAGGTGCATCTACCGCTCTGAAAGATCCCAGGCTGGATAACCGGCGAAGCAAGAATTGGAGACTCGCAACCGTGCCCTATGGAAGTGGGGACAAAGGTACGCCGGGCGAGCCGAATGAAGACTTTTAAGTCCGGTTGGCTGTCTGCTGACTCCGTCACCGGGTATTCTGAAAACATCAGGCTGAAGCACGGGTGTGAAATATGACAACGTGATCTTTTCAGTGGCATACCCGGGAGCAAACTCCGAATCCATCACCGGGAAACCCTCTCCTTTCATTTTCCACAAAAGAACGTTCGCTGATACTGCTGCGCAACACCGGAAAAGCAAGCCTCGCCCAAAGCACCTGTTTGATCTGTCTCACAATGTTCTGGAAAAAACTTCAGAAATGAAAAATCAAGTCGACCATAATAGTGGAAGGCCGGATTGACGCGGGTCAATTCCCAGGAAAGACAGGCGGTTATATAGCCGCTGATGCTACAGAAACTGGTGCGGTTATTCTTAATTATGAGCTAAGGCGGATATACTTTTATTCAATCAAACTAACGGGTTGATGAACACGCATGGGTAAAAATTCTCGGGAACAAGAGAATAGCCAGAAACGCATTCTGGTCATGGATGATGAGGAACTGGTTCGGCTCTTTGCTGAAAAGATGTTTGACAAACTCGGTTATGAAGTCGAAACAGTCCGGGAAGGCGAAGCTGCCCTGCGGCGCTATAAGGAGGCAACAGAGTCCGGGCAGCCTTTTTCACTGGTCATTCTCGACATATCAGTCCATAAAGGCCTCGGCGGCAAGGAAACCATCAAGGCCCTGCGTGAATATGATCCGGAGGTGACTGCTGTTGTTTCCAGTGGCTATACCACAGATCCCGTGATGGTTGAGTATGAAGCCTTTGGCTTTCAGGGCCGGATATCCAAACCATTCGAACTGGATGAAATAATCGAGGTATTGAATAACCAGATTTCATGAGTCCTTCTCCAGTCCGACCCCTCCTCCTTTCAGATAAGCCTATTCAGCAGCCACGTAAGCGTGGTAATGACTTCAGATGTCGATGAAGATATGCTGAAGGAGCTCTTGAAGGGCGTCTTATAATATTACCTGTGGTGTGCAATCAGCCAGGTCGGTTGCACATGGTGTTGCATCACACTATCCTTCGCTATCGGGGACAAAGATTCAGGTCAAATTGGCACACGAATGGATGCCGCATTCGCTGGCACCTGGGCAGAGGAGATCACAAGCGTGAATTACATCTCCAATAATTACAATCTGGGAAATAGGGAAGATTTTTATTGATAATTATTATCATTCTCAATAAGATTGGGATGAATGGATATACATAGAAAAGTAAGTGCAGGGCAATGCTGATGAGTACTGAACAATATGAAGCGGATCACCTGGAATTTCATAGGTGTGTGCTATCGCAGATTACGGACAATTTCAGATCTTGTGAGTGGAAAAGAGACACGGGAGGTAATCGGTCGATTACATTGTATTGTCTGTGTATTACAAACAATGGATCACAACTCAATAAACGGATCTGCTACTCCCTTCAATTAAGCCGGTCCATGCGCTTCTGTTGTGCGATATCTCTCGCAGCCGCGATGTGTCACCGCAGAGAGCGTAATTCCAGGCGGATACATGGATGTGAAAGACCGGGAATTGCATTATATTTGGATGAGATTTTATCGTCAGGGATGCTGTACCGGAATCGGAAGACGCATCGGCACTATGGAATATTAAAAAAGAATCGGTGAAGCGGTAACAATGAAAAATCTATTGGATGTACAAAGTCATAAAGCACTGAAAATCAGCCAGATCGATGGTGGCCAGCATGTCCGGAGAAAACTGTCCATCATGGGGATTGGTGTTGATTCTACGATTAAGGTGATCCGGAATGCCCCATTTTCCGGACCGCTTCTTATTGAACATGCTGGCTCGCAGACTGCTATCGGAAGGGGTATTGCCGCAAAAATCCAGGTCGAAGAGATCGAATGAGAATTGCCATTCTGGGCCAGCCGAATGCCGGGAAAAGCACTATATTTAACGCAGTAGCCGGTTACAAATCGGCCTCCTCCAACTTTTCAGGCACCACCGTCCAGTATACCGAAAGCACGGTTCGCTTAAACGGCATGATTGCCGAGATACTGGACTTCCCCGGGTGTTATTCTCTTTCCGCCACCAGCGAAGCCGAGTTCGAAATCAGGGAATACCTGCTGACAAAGCCGGTCGATGTGATCATTGGAGTATTGGATGCCTCCCAGCTCAGCAGGGGGCTTCCTTTGATAATCGAATTACTGGAGTTTCATATCCCACTGGTAATTTCCCTCAATATGATGGATGAGGCATCCAGAAAGGGGATGGAGATTTCAACAGACACCTTATCGGACGTTCTCTCTCTTCCGATTGCAGAGACCGTCGCGTCCAGGAATATTGGGATTCGTGAACTCTTTAACACTGTCCGGGCAGTCCTTACCGAACGGAAGTCATCGAACAGACACTCCCTGCAACTTCAAAAGGATGTGGAGCAGATCATTGCTCAGATGGAAGAGCGCATCTCGTTTGAGAGTATTCAGGAGTACCCGATCTCCGCCCGATTTCTCGCGATCAAATTGCTGGAAGATGATTCCGAGCTTCTCCGGCAATTACATCATCAGAGTCCGGACGATTTACTCCGGGAGGCACGCCGTTTCCAACTCAGTCTCGAAAATATCAGAGGCAAACCCGGGGATACGATTCTTACCATGGAACGGAATGCCCTCGCCCAGGAGATTGTGAATCAAGTCACCAAAGTTCATCATGCCGAGAAGACATGGTATGACAAACTTGATGATATCCTCATGCATCGATTTTGGGGCTACATTATTATGGCGCTGTTAATCGGGGGTATTTTCTATCTGGTGTTCGGTGTGGGAGCTGTTATAGAGGCACCGCTTCTGGAGTTTTTTGATCGCCTCGAAGTTGCTCTGGGGCAGGTGTTTGACGAAGGTAGCCTGTGGTATACCGTATTGCAGGGAGGCTTATTCGGCATCAGTGGGGGAGTAGCCATTGTCTTGCCGTATCTGGTTCCATTCTTATTGGTCCTCTCCATTTTGGAAGATGCCGGATATATCCCGCGAATAGCATATTTAATGGATTCTTTCATGCACCGGATCGGCCTGCATGGTACCGCTATTCTACCGGCACTGCTGGGATATGGCTGCACAGTCCCGGCAATAATGGCCACCAGGATACTTCCTTCACGCCGTGACAAGGTTCTCGCCGGATTGATAGCCACCCTGGTTCCCTGCTCGGCAAGAAGCGTGGTTATTCTGAGTCTGGTGGGATTTTATTTAGGGGCTCCGGCTGCCTTGTTTATCTACGTACTCAATATTGCCGTTATCGCGGTTGCGGGAAAAATTATGGCGTCAATGATGCCCCAGCCGACACCCGGAATGATCATGGAGGTGCCGCCCTATCGGTGGCCGGTCCCGGTCACCGTGCTTCGAAAGGTCTGGTTCCGGATCCGGGAATTTATCGTCATCGCCTGGCCGTTGCTCATTATCGGAAGCATTATCGTGAGTATCGCAAGTTATTTTCACTGGACCGGCATCATCAATGAAGTATTATCTCCCCTCACTGTAGGGATTTTGGGGCTCCCGGTGACAGTTGGGATGACCCTGGTGTTCGGCGTTCTGCGAAAGGAATTATCCTTGATTATGTTAGTCCAGGCCATCGGGACGACCAATGTCCTGGCTGTTATGTCAGCCGGTGAAATCATGACGTTCGCTGTCTTCGTCACATTCTATATCCCCTGTGTCGCTACCATTGCCGTTTTGTACAGCGAACTGGGCTGGCGATGGATGACGATCATCAGTCTGTTTACCCTCATACTGGCAGTACTTCTGGCGTTTGTAATAAAGTCTGGATTCCTTGTATTCCTTTAAACGGGTAAGATCATTGTGATACGGGCGTTCCCACTTTCTGCAGGAGAGAGAATAGGCATCCGCCCGGCGAGGCTGGGCGTGCAACACCATTATCAGACAGGTAAGGGTCATCCCCCGGGAGACCATTCTCCACCGTAAGTTGAGCGATACGAGCTTCGCGAAGTATCGCTTTCCAAGGGATCCCTTTAGGATACTTAGGGAAAACCCCGACCTAGAAAATGTACGTTTTCACCGAATAGGTGCGGAACGTCCCGACGCCGTTTTCGGGGAGGTGAACACGTACATTTTCTTTGTCGATTGAGCGATTTATGGAAATAAATCGCTCAATTTGGGTCCAAAGTATTCCCTTGGGACGCTAAGTTGATACCCAGAGAGGATCATCACTGTTCCGTCAGTCAGTGTATTGAGTCTCTTCGAGGCCTTTGGCAAAGAGATCCCGTGACGGCGGGACAGAGACCGCTCCGAAGGAGAGCCTCTGGCTCAGAGACCGCAGAGAAACTACAACATATCTCTGTCCAAATCGCGGAATACATTTCGCCGATATTTTGTAGACATAATACCTATACGTCAGATTCAGCCTCTTGGATCAGGCCCATGTTTTCTAAACACTTTCAGTATTATAAAAAATCCTTCCTAATTCTCTGTAATGATATGTATGTTATAAGTTCGGAAATTGATGAAAATATTCGAGGGGTGGTCTTTGCATGAACTTCTGCCACAATTCTGGAAAATGCAGGAATATGTCTCGAGAGAACCTTTGTACGTACAACGGAATCGCAGATTATTATGAGTGAATTGACTGCCGGACAAGCACAGTCTGAGCACCTCCAGCTGGCTATTCATGCTGCCAGGGAAGGTGGAAAAGTTGTAAGAGATGGGTTTCACGACCAGATTGATGTTGAGGTAAAGAAGGACGACCACAGTCTGGTAACGAATATCGATAAACAGGCGGAACGCATCATTAAAAATATCCTGCAATCTGACTCACAGTATGGGATCATAGGAGAAGAAGGGACCAAACAAAATTTAGAGAGGAGAGCCTGCTGGCTTATCGACCCGATAGACGGCACGACGAACTTCGTTCGAAATATTCCACTGTTCGGTGTGTCCATCGCCCTCATGCAGCAGAATCAAGTGCTGTTGGGGGTCACGTATCACCCTCTTACCGATTCTTGTTATTATGCCGAGGCAGGGAGGGGAGCGTATCTGAACGATAAGAAGTTGACGGTTTCCTCATCCGGGCGAGAGGGTGCCGGGGTGATCATGTTGGAACATGGCCGTGATCCAGCAGCAAAGCAGCGGAACGCCATCCTGTTCGATCGGTTGGGCGAGAAATTCACACTAAGAAAATTCGGCACGTCGGCGCTGGAACTCTGTTACGTGGCAGAGGGATTAACGGATGCTTTTATCAGTTCAGGGGACCAATTATGGGACTTTGCCGCCGGAATTGCACTGGTAAAAGAGGCGGGAGGGATGTTCACGGACTGGCGGGGGCAAGAGTGGTCCGGCGATCATTCTTTTATTCTGCTCTCCAACGGGGAAGTCCACCAGGATTTGATCCACCAGACGCTCGATCTCCAGCCGGAAAATATGTCAGCGAGCGAACGCCAGAGATTTGTGTATCGGTGAGCGGCCAGGGAACCGTTCACCGATGGCACATTGTGGGACAGTGCGGGGATCCCGTCCCTGTTTTCGTGTTTGTTGCAACTATCACGCTGCGAAAATATGAGGGCTCAGTTTGCTCCGTCGAAGAAATCTATGGAAAAACGCGGTATGTGACACCCAAAGAATGGTGTGGCTTCCGTAATCTTGACCGGAGGAATCCTTTCGAAGAAAGATTCTCAAGCAGGAAAAAACCTTTCTGCTGATATTGTAGTACTTTTCAGGTACGGTCACGGATGATTAAGGTATGAATGCCAGATTAAGGAATGCATTTAAGGAGATAATTTTGTAAGCTTTTTGGTCATGTATGCAAAGATGTCTGCGGGGAACTTCTGAGCCTGGCTCATTGTTGCAAATGGAAACGGACAGAAGGAGAATTTGCTATAATTGAAACTTTGTCCAATTTTATAATTCAGAAATGTAGCAATCTGATATTTTACGCTTGGAAGCGCAAATGATATCTTATATATTGCGTGGAAATTTGATAATTGTACAATACAATGAAATATGTGAATGTTTTAGAGAAACTCGGGAGTTATGGGCAACGAAGTGAGTGGAATAAGAGGAGTGTCAGAGATAAAGGGGTAATACATGAAGCAATCACGAACCGGCATGCCACCGAAGCAGGGATTGTATGATCCCGCACAGGAACACGATGCTTGCGGCATTGGTTTTGTTGTAAATATTAAGGGGGAGCCGTCCAATGATATCATCCGGAAGGCTTTGACCGTACTCAATAATCTGGATCATCGTGGTGCAACCGGTAGCGAGCAGAATACCGGTGACGGAGCCGGGATCCTGATGCAGATTCCCCACAAGTTTTTGCGGCATTTTTGTGAAGGGATTGGAATACAACTCCCGGAACCCGGGCAGTATGGGGTGGGCATGATGTTCTTTCCGCCGGAACGCGAGAACCGGCGTGCGTGTGAAAAGGTGGTTGAAAAGATTGTACACGAAGAAAACCAGGAAATTCTCGGCTGGCGCAAAGTGCCGACCGATAATTTTTATCTGGGCAAAGCAGCCAAAGAGTCCGAGCCGTCTGTCCGGCAGGTCTTCATCGCTCCCGGACCTGAAATCCGGGATCAGATGGATTTCGAGCGGAAGTTATACGTGATTCGCCGCCGCGTTACAACGGCAATCGAAAAGAATGATCTGGAGGACAAGGAATTCTTTTATGCGTCCAGTCTGTCCAGCAGAACAGTGATTTATAAAGGAATGCTGACTCCGGCCCAGCTGGAAGAATTCTATCCGGATCTGAGCGACCCGTTGCTGGAATCGGCGCTGGCATTAATCCATTCCCGTTTCAGTACCAATACCTTCCCGAGCTGGAAGCTGGCGCATCCTTACCGTTACCTGATTCATAACGGGGAAATAAACACCCTGCGAGGAAACCAGAATTGGATGCATGCCCGGGAAACGCAATGCGCCTCAGATGTATTTGGTGATGATCTGGAAAAAATTGTTCCTGTTATCCAGGAAGATGGCAGCGATTCAGCGAAATTTGATAACGCCCTGGAGTTTCTGACGTTGAGCGGGCGATCACTCCCGCATGCCATGATGATGATGATTCCGGAACCCTGGGAAAATCATGAGGACATGGACGAGGAGAAACGGGCATTCTACGAGTACCACAGTTGCCTGATGGAACCCTGGGATGGTCCGGCATCGATTGCTTTTACCGATGGGAAAATGGTGGGCGCCACTCTGGACAGAAACGGTCTGCGCCCTTCCCGCTACTATATCACCAGGGATGACATGGTGATGCTGGCATCTGAGGTAGGGGTGCTGGACATTCCCTCTGAAAATGTGGTTCACAAAGATCGCTTAAAGCCGGGACGAATGCTGCTGATCGATACTGAACAAGGGCACATCGTTGGTGATGATGAAATCAAACACCGAATTGCAGCCGAGCATCCTTATCGCTACTGGCTGGAGGAGCACTTAATCGACTTTGACGATTTGCCGGCAGTACCGCACGATGAGCCCAGGTTCCCCCATGAAGAGATTGTCGGGCGGCAGAAAATCTTCGGATATACCTATGAAGATTTACAGGTGAATGTAGGACCTATGGCGGAAGATATGATACAACCTGTCGGCGCCATGGGGAATGATGCCCCCATTGCCGTGCTCTCCAATCAGCCTCAGCTATTGTATAACTACTTCAAACAGTTATTTGCCCAGGTGACAAATCCGCCGATTGATCCGATCCGGGAGGAATTGATAACCTCCACGGAAACCACGCTCGGCTCCGAGCGAAACCTCCTGCATCCGGAACCGGAAAGCTGCCGCCAGATTCGGCTGAAATCGCCAATACTGAGAAATGAGGAAATCCAGAAGCTGCGACGCATTGATCTCAGGGGTTTTAAGAGCACGACACTCCCGATGGTCTTCCCGGTTGCCGAAGGAGGATCAGGACTGGAACAGGCATTGGATGATCTCTTTCAGGCAGCGGATGATGCCATAGAAAAGGGTGTGAATATCTTAATTCTTTCTGACAGAGAGTTTGATCGCCACCATGCACCAATTCCTGCGCTGCTTGCGGTTGCCGGATTGCATCATCACCTCATTCGGTCCGGAAGCCGAACCAAGGTCGGGTTGGTATTGGAATCCGGCGAACCGCGGGAGGTTCATCATTTTTGTCTGCTGGTGGGATACGGCGTCGAGGCGGTGAATCCCTATATGGCGTATGAAAGTCTCTATGATTTGATTCAGGAGGATCTGTTGCAAGACATCTCCTATGAGCGAGCCATCGAGGGATATGATAAAGCGGTGGTGAAGGGGATTGTCAAAGTGATGTCAAAGATGGGGATCTCCACCATCAAATCATATCGGGGTGCTCAGATCTTCGAAGCGCTGGGTATCAGGAAGGATGTAATCGACAAATACTTTACCTGGACTGATTCCCGCATCGGTGGCATAGGATTGGACGTGATAGCCGAAGAAGCGCGACGGCGCCATGAGCGGGCTTTCCCTCGGGCATCTCTGAATGGACAGACACTAGATGAAGGCGGACAATATAAGTGGCGCAAAAACGGCGAATACCATATGTACAATCCTGAAACGGTACACAAACTGCAGCTGGCCTGTCGAACGGGGAGTTATAAGTTATACAAAGAATATGCGCAATTAATTGACGATCAACTTGATCCCCCGCCAACCCTGCGCCATTTGTTCCGCTTCACACACGATGCTGAGCCTATCCCTCTGGACGAAGTGGAGTCGGTTGAGTCGATCTGTCGACGATTTAAAACCGGTGCCATGTCCTATGGTTCAATTAACAAGGAGACCCATGAAGCGCTGGCCATTGCCATGAACCGGATAGGCGGCAAGAGCAATACCGGTGAAGGGGGAGAAGATCCGGCGCGCTACACCCCGGATCCAAACGGTGATTCCAGGAATAGTGCGATCAAGCAGGTTGCCTCCGGACGATTTGGCGTCACCAGTGAGTATCTGACGCAGGCACAGGAGCTGCAGATCAAGATGGCGCAGGGCGCCAAGCCCGGCGAAGGAGGGGAGCTGCCCGGACGCAAAGTGTATCCCTGGATCGCCAAAGTGCGATATTCCACGCCGGGAGTGGGATTGATATCCCCACCGCCGCATCATGATATTTACTCTATTGAAGATCTGGCGCAATTAATTCATGATCTGAAAAATTCCAATACCGACGCACGAATAAATGTGAAGCTGGTCTCCAAAGTTGGGGTGGGTACGATTGCTGCCGGGGTGTCCAAAGGGCATGCGGATGTGGTGCTGATTAGCGGACACGACGGCGGAACGGGCGCGTCACCGCAAACCAGTATCAAGCATTCCGGGCTTCCCTGGGAGCTTGGTCTGGCAGAGACGCATCAGACCCTGGTGTTGAACGACCTGCGCAGCAGAATTGTGGTGGAAACAGACGGGCAGATTAAAACCGGACGTGATGTGGCTATCGCTGCGTTGTTAGGTGCGGAAGAATACGGCTTCGGAACCAGTGCGTTAATTGCTCTCGGCTGCATCATGATGCGTGTCTGTCATCTGGACACCTGCCCGGTGGGTGTGGCAACACAAAATCCGGAACTCCGGCATAAATTCCAGGGAGATCCCCAGCATGTGGTCAATCTGATGCGATTTATCGGTGAGCATTTGCGTGAAATTATGGCACAGCTGGGCTTCCGATCCGTCGACGAGATGATCGGACGCACCGATAAACTCGAACAGCGGAAGGATATCGATCACTGGAAAGCGAAATCTGTGGATTTATCTCCGATTCTGCATCAGATGGAGGTGGACGGGAAGACTGATATCCGGTGTACCATCAACCAGGAGCATGGCCTGGAGAATGCGATGGATATCCAGACGTTGCTGGATTTGTGTGAACCCGCGTTGAGCGAGCAAAAACAGGTGAAAGCCACCTTGCCGATACAAAATATAAATCGGGTAGTGGGTACCATCCTCGGGAGTGCGCTCACGCGACGCTATGGTCCGGCAGGCCTCCCGGAAGATACGATTCGTCTCAAATTCGACGGTTCGGCCGGACAGAGTTTTGGTGCGTTTGTACCCCCAGGAATAACCCTGGAACTGGAAGGCGATGCCAACGATTATTTCGGCAAAGGGCTCTCCGGTGGCAAATTAATTCTCTACCCGCCGGAGGGATCAACCTTCCAGCCGGAAGAGAATATTATCGTCGGGAATGTTTCACTGTATGGAGCAACACGGGGAGAAGTGTACATTCGCGGAATGGCCGGGGAGCGGTTCTGTGTACGGAATAGCGGTGTGAAAGCAGTGGTCGAGGCGGTGGGAGACCACGCCTGTGAATATATGACCGGCGGACGAGTGGTCGTCCTCGGCTCCACCGGCCGGAATTTTGCCGCCGGAATGTCGGGCGGCATCGCCTATGTTCTGGACGAGGACGGCGAGTTTCCCACCCGATGCAATCAGGATATGGTGTTTCTCGAACCGCTGCTGGACGGAGAAGAGATCGATGAAATTGAAGCGATGATACACCGTCACGCCGAATACACAGGGAGTGATCTGGCCTGGGAGGTGCTTGCCCGGTGGGAAGAGATGGTGCCGAAGTTTGTCAGGGTGATCCCTCGCGACTACAAACGAATGCTCGAAGCAATTGAGCAGTCCGAGGAACAAGGGTTGTCCGGTGAAGAAGCGGTCATGGAAGCGTTTGTACGGAATAAAAGTGATCTCGCGCGCATCGGCGGAAATTAAAGTATTTCAATGGCGAGAAGATGATAATTGAAAGAATAGTTGTAAGGAGTATAGATGGGTAAGCCAACCGGATTCATGGAATATGAGAGAGAAAATCCTCCGGATCGGAGACCGGAAGAACGGGTCAGGGACTGGAAGGAATTTCACGAGCACATGTCGGAGGAAAAACTCCGGCAACAGGGAGCCCGGTGCATGGACTGCGGCGTGCCGTTCTGTCAAACAGGGTCCGAACTGCAAGGGAAAGCCCTGGGTTGTCCGATTCATAACCTGATTCCGGAATGGAATGATCTGGTCTATCGAAACCAGTGGAAGGAGGCGTTGCACCGGCTGCTGAAAACCAATAATTTCCCCGAATTTACCGGGCGGGTGTGCCCTGCCCCCTGCGAGGGATCCTGTGTGCTGGGCATTATCGATCCACCGGTCACCATCAAGAGCATTGAACAGGCTATTATTGATAAGGGATTTGAAGAAGGGTGGGTGGTACCGAATCCGCCAGAGGAGCGTACCGGGAAGCAGGTGGCAATTGTGGGATCCGGCCCTGCAGGATTAGCCGCTGCCGACCAGCTCAATAAGGCAGGGCATCTGGTAACCGTCTACGAACGGGCTGACAGAGTTGGCGGACTCCTCATGTATGGGATTCCGAATATGAAACTGGATAAATCGGTGGTGCAGCGCCGGGTGGAATTAATGGCGGAGGAAGGAGTCAACTTTGTAACCAACACGGAAATTGGCACAGATATCCCCGCCACCGATCTCACGGAGAAGTACGATGCCGTTGTCCTGGCAGGTGGCGCGACAAAGGCCAGAGATCTTGACATTGAAGGGCGTGACCTGGCGGGCATCCATTTCGCCATGGAATACTTACATGCTGACACAAAAAGCCTGCTGGATTCCGATCATCAGAATGGCAATTATATCTCTGCTGCCGGCAAAGATGTTATTGTCATCGGAGGGGGAGACACGGGTACTGATTGTGTGAGCACCAGTATGCGTCATGGATGTAAGAGCTTAACCCAATTCGAAATCCTGCCGAAACCTCCCGATAACCGCGCTCCGGAAAATCCGTGGCCGGAGTGGCCTAATGTGTACCGTATCGAGTACGGACAGGAAGAAGCCGCGGCGAAATTCGGCGATGATCCGAGGCAGTATCAGGTGATGACAAAACGGTTTGCGGGAGACGAAGCCGGGAAGGTGACGGAGCTGCATACCGTACAGGTCGAGTGGAAATCGAGGAGCAACGGGAGGATGGTTCCCACGGAAATCCCCGGCACTGAAAAAGTATGGAAAGCGGATCTGGTTTTACTGGCCCTCGGGTTTCTCGGCCCTGAAGATCCTGTGCTTGAACAACTGAATGTCGAACGGGATAAGCGGTCGAATGCCAGAGCGGAACACGGACAATATCACACCAACCTGGAAGGGGTATTCGCGGCAGGAGATATGCGCCGTGGACAAAGCCTCATAGTCTGGGCCATTAATGAGGGACGCGGAGCGGCAAGAGAATGTGACCGGTATTTAATGGGATCAACTGACCTGCCTTAAAGCTTCACCAGTTTCGGTGAGGTATCCTTTGTTGTTCAATTGTGCGATTCTTCCCAGGATCGATAAGATGCCTGGGCGTCATGTAATGTGTGGAAGTTTGTATCGGAAGCCGGAGAAAAATTGTTGCATCAATCAGTCCAATGCATTACCCTTTAATGGCCTAATCTGTAGTCACAAACAGAATCAGACTGAGAGGGCAATGCTGTCCCGACCGGCGGCTGAAAAAAACGTTCCCAGACATCAGATCGCACAAAAGCAATGAAATTGAGTGGAGGGAGAAGTATGAGTAAAGTATTCCGACTACTGTTGGTAACCGGGATTTTTTTCCTGGGATTCTGGTCTTGCGGCAGGCAAGCCGATTCTGCTGGCAGTATCTCAAAAAGTACCTTCGGCGAAATGCCGGATGGCCGGCAGGTGGATATGTATACGCTGACAAATGCAAATGGTCTGACTGCCGGAATCACCAATCTTGGCGGAAGCATCGTATCACTGAGAGTACCTGATACCAATGGCAATCTTGATGATGTGGTCCTGGGGTATGATGAGGTGCAAGCCTATTACACGAGCAATTTCGGTGCGATCATCGGACGATATGCCAACCGGATTGCAGATGGCCGGTTCGAATTGAACGGCCAGGTGTATACCCTTGCACAGAATAATGGCGAAAATCATCTTCATGGTGGGATCAAAGGATTCGATGATGTCTTGTGGGAGGCGGAGCCGGTTGATTCACAGGATGGTCCTGCACTTCAGCTTTCTTATCTCAGTGAAGACGGAGAAGAAGGGTACCCGGGTAATCTGACTGTGACGGTGGCGTATACGTTAACGAATGAGAATGCCCTACAGATCGAGTATTCGGCGACAACGGATGAGCCGACTGTTGTGAATCTGACCAATCATTCGTATTTCAATCTGGCCGGAGAAGGCAACGGCGATGTATTAGATCATCAGTTAACGATTAATGCGGACCGAATTCTTGAAGTCCACCCGGATTTAATTCCCACCGGCGATTTTATACCAGTTGATGGAACCCCCATGGATTTTACAACGCCCAGGGAAATCGGAGCCAGAATAAATGCGGATTATCCCCCGCTGGAGTACGGAAACGGATATGACCACTGCTGGGTTCTCAACAAAGAGCCGGGAGAGCTTGCCCTGGCCGCTCGGGTGACAGAACCCTCATCCGGCCGGGTGATGGAAGTACACACCACGGAACCCGGAGTCCAATTTTATACCGGGAATCATCTCAATGGCAGCACCGTTGGTAAGCGCGGCGTGGCCTATGAAAAACACTATGGGTTTGCCCTGGAGTGTCAACATTATCCGGATTCACCGCATCACCCGAATTTTCCTTCCACCACACTGGAACCCGGTCAGGAATATACCCAAACTACCATCTACAAATTCACCGCTGAATAGCAGCAGCGGTGATATAGTGGTAGAAATTGACAGCATCCTGGTATCATCGCAGAGCGGTCTGTAGAATGCCAGCAGACTGCTCTGCGCCTGGTCAGTATTCCCACAGAAGGCAGTTTCTGCCAAAATGAGATACCATTCCTTGTGATAACCATTATTGAGATACCGCACCGATTTCAGCTGATCATAAGGTGGAGGGCAACCTCAGAATTGATTCGGCGGATTCGCGGATTATCTGGCATCAACCAACCACAGCAACAGAGATAACTGGTTACTCTCTCTGGGCAAACTCCATATTAACCGCATGGTATGATTTGGGATAATAGTTCCCTAACAGATACGCCAGATCGTAACCGCGCTCATTACACAACCGTTCCATCCCTTTAAATGATTCGTTTATGCTGAAGTAAGTTACCTTTTGCGTACGGGAATGATAGACGCGAACTTCGTCATGCTCCACAGTCACCGAAAAATAACCTATCGAATATCCGCCGGAAAGGAGGAGGTGCTGCCAGATGACTTCTGGTGAAGGCTCTTCCTTCATTGCCACACCCTAACTATTTTTATATATGACTATTAAATCTACTCAGGACAATTCCCGGAACGGTGCACGCTCAGGTCTTTTTCTTCTTCACCCCGGGATTTCCCAACGGGATCCCTTACGGGACATCCCGGGGGTTCCGGGAAAACAGTCCTTCCATTGAATCCGTTTAACGGTTTTCCTGAGTTGACGTAATAGTCATGTTTTTATATTACAGCAAATAGCAGAAAAACACGCTGATATACATTTTATTACTTACCTATTTATGCAAAGTTTCGTTACAATTGACTAATAATGTACATTTAGTTGCCAGTTTTATTGTTTATGCTCCCTCAATGGTACAATGGTAAGTATTCTAATTGACTATCCGATTACTGCTAAAGTTTTTTTAATCGATACCGATAATGAAAGCAGAATAAGCACTGTTTGTATAGGTGTGGTATGGCAGGAAACAATAATCGATGGTCAGGGAAACGCTCAACGTATATCCCCATGAAGAGTCGGTGCCGGGAGTGCCAAATATCTGGTGCTGAACAGAGGAACAAAATCAATAATACCGGAATTGGTGATTTAACTTTGAAGGTGGTGTTCTTGTGAAGCTGCTATTCATCGATCAACAACATGGTATACAAGAACTCAAGATCACAAAATCTCGTTTATTAGTAGCGCTCGCACTGGCCGGGGTGATGATTTGTGCATTCGTGTATTATGCCTTCATTCCGTTCACCAAGACAATGTATGACTGGAAGATGGCTAAACTTAAAGGTACGAATGATCACCTGATTACAATGGTACAGACTATGAAAGATCGGGTGAACGAAGCGGAACAGTATCTGATGAAAATCGGATACCATGACGAGGCAGTCCGGACATACGTGGGTATGAATGGAATCAGTCAGGATGTGCGGGAATTGGGTATTGGTGGTACAAGATACGATAAGACAACGGAATTAGATTATTTGCTGCCGGAGAAAAATGCAAAAGTCTCGGAGATTCTCATAGACATCGATCGTCTGGAACGGATGGTCAAATTAGAACGATTGAGTTATAAAACATTGGATTCCACATATCAGTACACGTTAGACAAAATAGAAGCCACTCCCTCTATCAGGCCATTGGCTCTCGGCTACTTTACAGACGGATACGGATGGAGGCGAGATCCTTTCACCGGGGAACGGCGTTTTCACAACGGGCTGGATATCTCTGCCCCGACAGGAACCCCCGTACATGTAGCAGCTGAAGGGATTATAAAGTATACGAAACGCCGGGGTGGGTACGGAATGGTGATTTCTGTTGTGCATTCCCATGGATTTGAAACCCTGTATGCTCACTTGTCCAGAATGGATGTCAAACCCGGCCAGCAGGTCCGGAGGGGGGAGAAAATTGGGGAAGTGGGAAACACCGGGCGCTCTACCGCCTCTCACCTCCACTATGAAGTACGGATCGGAGGGGATCCGGTCGATCCCCTGAATTACTTTTTCAGCGGATATCTCCGGTAGTTGCTCCAAGCCATCTCATTGCACGATCTTCCCGATTCTTTCCCGGCATTATCCCTTTGTTTGAGTCTATTTAGAAAACGCCTCGAAGAGATCCCGTCAGGACGGGACAAAGATCGCGAAGGTCGCAAAGAACGCCTCGAAGAGATCCCGTGACGACGGGACAAAGAAAATATAAAATATATCTGTCCAAATAGCGTAATAAATTTTGCAGATATTTTGTATACATAATAAATATAACCAGATTCAGCATCTTGTATCAGGCCTATGTTGTCTAAACACTCTCTTGTTTGTATAATTTGTCATCTAATCGCCTATTTTAACTGATATTGCTGTTTATTCCTCACTTGTTATATGAAAAGAAATCTGTCCGGGTATTAACAGATTGGGTCTTATGTGCGATAAAATATCGGACCCGCTGAATTTTATTTGGTATAACATCAAATTTGAAAACCCTCACCTGATTATCTTGGATAAGGAAGCGGTATATTCTTCTTTCACACTCTTCATGACGTAGTGGGAAGAATTAGTGCTGTCTGGTGAATGGTGAAACAGGCAGTTCCCTGCCAGAGATCTGCGGGTGACTGGCATATCCATTACCTGTAGATCATAATAAATTCAACAGGTTAAGATGATCTGATACGGGAGTTGTTGCTTATAGATATTTCAGGAAGTGCCTGATTACTAATTAGTTAACTGCTATCGATTGAAAAAATTATTTAATACAGTTAAATAGCTTATTGACATTCGTATAAATACTGGTTAGAATAAATTCTGCAAGAAGGAGTAGTGTCCGGCTCAGTTTGAATTAGGATATAATCTGCGATTGATTGGTATATTCATATTCACAATGGAATTTTTATCTGCCGGACACAAGCAGTTGTCAAACGATACGGGAGGGTATTATGCATTTATTCAGACTGTTTTTCCTGGGGGTAACCTTAGCATTACTATTTACAACCTGCACGCAACGTCCGCAGATCCTGCCGGAAAGCGAAACACACTCTGCAGTTGTGAACGCACCGTTTCAGGTTGTCTGGAATGAACTTTCCGACTATTTACAAGCCCGGCAGATAAAGCTAAAAATCCGCAAGGCAGAGAGTGGATTTATTGATACGGGATATATGAGAGTAGAATCAGCGCAACTTTCCCGATACGCCTCGACTGCTGGCAGCCGGCCGAGCAAGCTACAGTTTCCCGGCCGAATAAAGGCCACTATTTATTTATGGAAAATATCGGATAATGAAACCCTGGTTACAATTGATACTCAGATAGAAGTATGGGAAAATCCTGATCGGTATTCGGACGGCGGATGGCTGTATGCGCAATCCACCGGAGGATTCGAATCCGAAATAATGGCCGGAATCTACGAATCCAGGAATTTAGTTGAGAAATAGATCTCCTGATCACAGCGGCAATCTCAGCATCTTGACTGCACTACGAATTGAAGAGTCGAGAAGACGTAAGTGCCGGCAATAAATTATAACTTGTGGATGAGAGCGATATTTTTCTTTAATCGGATAAATCCGGTATTGTAAACAGGCGCATGCAGCACCGTCCGATTAAGTGCCCATAAAGTATTACTTCTCTCTGAAAGGTTGTGGGAGAGTTATCCGCTCTGAGCTCGGTGCGGGCCATCGATCATGGGAAGCGATATCAGCATCGTTGGATGAGACACCGGAGGCACTCACAACCTGCCCTTTGTGATTGAGCAGTTGGTGATGCGGTCTATCCCCTCCGAGATTGAATGAATCGTGGCGAAGAATCTCTGCTTAGTTCAGGCCGGCGAAGAGAAGTGGCTGGGTGAGCACCGATTATACATTCTGGTTTCGGTCCGGCCGTCTTTCAGAAGGCAGCCGCACAATTGAACTTCTGCACATTAATCTCCGAATCGGCTCTCAGGATCGGAAAAGATTATGATGGATTGGGAAATACACGATAGAAATCGCCCATTACCTCCGGAGGTTACCCCGAACTCCGCTGCCGCTCTCACACCTCCATCCGATGCCGTGGTTTTGTTTAATGGGGAAGAAACCGATATGTGGGAGCATCCGAACGGAGATCCGCTGCAATGGGAGATTGAGGATGGCATCCTACAAGTGATTCCGGGAACCGGTGATATCCAGACCAAGCAAGGTTTCGGTGATTGCCAGCTCTATGTGGAGTGGGCCGCCCCGGCGCCTCCGGAAGGTGACGGGCAGGATCGCGGGAACAGTGGGGTCTTTCTTATGGGGAAGTACGAGGTCCAGATTCTGGATTCATACAAGAACCCCACCTATGCCGATGGTCTTGCCGGTGCGGTGTACGGACAATATCCGCCGCTGGTGAACGCATGCCTCCCTCCTGGGGAGTGGCAGTCCTATAATATCCTCTTCCATCGTCCCCGGTTCGGTGCGAACGGAAAGCTGCTGCAGCCGGCATATATGACGGTACTTCATAATGGGATTCTCATTCAGGATCATGTCAAACTCACCGGACCGACAGCCTACCAGCAACGGCCGCCCTATTCACCCCATCAGGACAACCTGCCTGTGCGGCTGCAGGATCATGGCGATCCGGTGCGATTCCGCCGACTCTGGATTCGGCGATTAGAACACAAACAGCAAGGGAGTCGGAGATCTGGTACCATCTGAATTTGAGACCTGATTGGCTCCCGGAGCGAAACGAGGGAAAGATTTCTTGAGCAAACCCGTTCAAATTTTCTATATTACCGTATTGCAGCATGGCGGAGTGAGCAGACAATCCAGAAAGTATGTATGAAGCAGGGAGTAAGCAAAACACGATGAGTGAGGAATTTCCGCGAATTAAGCGTCTCCCTCCCTATGTATTTAATATCGTTAACACTTTAAAGATGGAGGCACGGCGGCGAGGGGAAGATATTGTGGATTTCGGTATGGGCAATCCGGATCAGCCGACCCCACAGCATATTGTGGACAAACTGGTCGAAGTGGCCCAGCGTGATGACACGCATCGTTATTCACAGTCCAAAGGGATTCCTCGTCTCCGGGAAGCAATCTGTGAATGGTATGCCCGTCGATATGCAGTAGATCTGGATCCTGAATCGGAAGCCATCGTTACCATCGGTTCCAAGGAAGGGATTTCTCACCTGGCACTCTCTATTGTCGAACCCGGCGATCCGGTACTGGTGCCCAATCCCACCTATCCCATACACTCCTATAGTTTTGTGATCGCAGGAGCCGATATTCGTCACGTCCCGATTTCCGAGGAGATCGACTTTTTTAGCGAGCTGGAAGAGGCGGTCCGGCGATCCTGGCCTCCGCCGAAAGTCCTGGTACTGAATTTCCCGGCCAATCCAAGCACCCAATGTGTGGAACTTGAATTTTTCGAGAAGGTCATCGAGTTCGCAAAAGAACACCAGATCTGGATCATTCAGGATCTGGCTTATGCAGAGATTGTATTTGACGGATACAAAGCCCCCTCCATTCTCCAGGTGCCCGATGCGAAAGAGTACGCGGTGGAATTCTATTCTCTTTCAAAGACCTATAACATGCCAGGCTGGAGAGTGGGATTCTGTTGTGGAAATCACAAACTGATCCATGCGCTTACCCGGATGAAGTCTTATCTGGACTATGGGATCTTCACGCCTATTCAGGTTGCCGCTATTACCGCCCTGGCCAGTGATCAAACCTGCGTACAAGAGATTCGGGATATGTATCAGAGCAGACGCGATGCCCTCCTTCGAGGGCTTGATTCAATCGGGTGGGACGTTGCCATCCCCAAAGCCACCATGTTCGTGTGGGCGAAAATTCCGGAATCGTATCTGGAGGACGGTTCTCTGGAATTCTCAAAGCGGCTTTTGAAGGAGGCGAAGGTTGCCGTCTCACCTGGGATCGGGTTCGGAGAATACGGTGATGAGTACGTTCGGTTTGCCCTGATAGAGAATGAACACCGCACAAAACAGGCAATCCGGGGCATGCGACGGATGTTCCGGTGATTTCGTGCCGGCATACAGTGGAATTTTCTCCCACCAGTAAAGTCAGTGCATGATCGCCGCATATTAATTTCGGCCAGAATTTATGTTCCGGAAATCATTTATTGTCCCTCTGTTTGTTATCTGATAGTACCTCCGGATCTCCCCGCGAGCTGCACACACTCCCCGAGTTCGCCTGTGATATCACATTTTATTTGTAAATGAGGGCTGGATTTTCTTATCTTTTGAACAGATGTTCATATATTAACATCAGAGGAAGCCAATGGATGAATTTACACTCCATAGTATTGAGCCCGAATTCTTCGAGACACTGCGGGGTCATGTTATAAACGATGAAGAGATTTTCGCTTTGGCAGATTTATTCAAAGCGCTCTGTGATCCTACCCGTTTACGCATTGTCCTGGCCTTACAACAATCGGAATTGTGCGTGCACGATCTCGCACACCTGATTCAGAGCAGTGAGTCCAATACCTCGCATCAACTGCGAATTTTACGGGGGGAGAAGATCGTAAAATATCGCAAAGAAGGAAAACAGGTATTCTACTCCATCGCTGATGATCATATCACGCATGTGATCACAGACATCCAGGAACACTTGCAGGAATGATAATAGTCTCTCGTGAATTGCATACCTGACAACGGCTGAATATCGTGGCTACATTTAATGAGATACGGGATCAAAACCGGAGCAAGTTGCGGATAGCCCTCGGCATTACCGGTGCCTTCTTTATTGTTGAAGTCATCGGAGGCATACTCACCAACAGTTTGGCTTTGTTGAGCGACGCCGGGCATATGCTCACGGATATTCTGGCGTTAGGGATGAGTTTGCTGGCCATGTGGTTTGCGCAGCGACCTCCCACCCAGCGCCACTCCTTTGGCTTTCACCGGCTGGAGATTTTCGCTGCCTTTCTCAACGGGCTCACGCTGACCGGAATCTCTGTCTACATTTTTATCGAAGCCTTCCATCGATTTCAATCGCTTCCCCGGGTGGCCGGGCTCCCGATGTTTCTCATTGCATTGACCGGGTTCTTCGTCAATCTGATTGTCGGGTTGATATTGCACCGGTCGAAAGATCACAGCCTGAATGTGAAGGGGGCCTATCTTCACGTTCTCGGTGATGCCCTGGGATCAGTCGGTGCCGTCACCGCCGGGATCATCATGTGGACCACCGGATGGATGTACGCTGATCCGTTGTTCAGTGTCGTCATTGGAGTAATTATCATCTTTTCTTCCGTCCGCTTATTACGCGATACAGTTCATGTGTTGATGCAGGGCACTCCCACCGATATTTCTCCGGAAGAAGTCCGGGAGGCCATTGCATCTCTGGAGTATGTGATAAACACTCACGATTTGCACATCTGGACCCTGACAACCGGTATTGAAGCGATGACTGTCCATGTCAATGTTGATCGGTGTATGCCGGGCGATTATCACGATACACTCATAAATCAGATTCGTGAACTGGTGCGGGACCGGTTTAATGTTCAACACACCACCATCCAGGTGGAAATGATGGAACGACAGGAGGAATGCTGCTTTGTCCGAAACGAGCGCCTCTGAGCAATCCTGTCTTCGTCACGAAATCCACCCTGTTTTACCGCCCGAGGATTCTCTGGTGCCATTTTACAGTCTCCCGGAATGAATAACGGATTTTTTACTGTATTCCTCTCAGGTGCTTCTTATTTTTTAGGCCGAATATCTGAGAAGGAGCATACTCGGGATTAGAGGGTGTAAAAATCGCACCGAATATTTATACTATATGCACAGCGAATCACAGAACAGAGTTATGCTTCGAATAAATTCTGAATTTCAATGGTAACGTAAAGTCAATCAGTTGAGGAATAACTCCTTTTATATTCCATTCGATAGAGAAACCTACCAGGGGCGTACCTCCAAAGACTATCGAACGGAGTTTGAGCGGGATCGGGATCGGATCATCTACTGTGCCGCCTTTCGCCGGCTGCAGGGCAAAACCCAGGTCTTCATGTCCGGCGACTATGACTTTTACCGCACCCGACTAACCCACTCTATCGAAGTCTCCCAGATTGGCCGATCTATCGTGAATTTCGTTAACCAGCACAGTGAGCATTTTCGTGAATCGTATTATGTGGATCCTGTGTTGGTGGAGGTCATTTCCCTGGCGCATGACATCGGCCATCCGCCGTTCGGGCATGGCGGAGAAAAAGTACTGAATAATCTCATGGCAAAATATGGCGGCTTTGAGGGCAATGCGCAGACCCTGCGGATACTCACCGAAATATTCTACGACGCCGAAGCCGGCAGGCAGGGAATGAAGCCAACGAGGGCATTCATGGACGGGGTGATGAAATACAAAAATCTGGAACAGGAGACTCCCGAACCGAAGCAGAAATTTTTATATAATGATCAACAGCGCTATCTGGATTATGTCAGTGCAGACGGGGAACATACACCGGCTGTCTCACAGCAAAGCATCGAATGCCAGATCATGGATTGGGCGGATGACACTGCTTACTCGGTCAACGATTTGCTGGATGGATATAAAGCAGGATTTTTGACCCAGCGTGTGATTGAGCACTGGGCAGGGGCGCGGAGGTTAACCGAACAGCAAAACACGATTATTGAACACCTCATCGAACATACGGTAACCGAAGCCGATTTTGAGATCTACCTGGCAAATAAGGTGGGTGAATTCATTCAATCGGTTTCCGTCGAAAAAATCGCCGATTATCGATGGTCGCATCGGTACAATTTTGCACTCTGTCCCGGCACCGAATTCCAGGTGGAAAGCCAGCTGTACAAAGATCTGGCCTTCGACGTGATCTTTCAGAGTCCACAGATCCAGCAGCTGGAAGCAAAGGGCGGCCGCATCATCAGGTCATTGTTTACGGCATTGGCAGATCGGTACCTTCATCGCAAGAATACCTATGAATTACTGCCGCCCAAAGTAGCCCGGCAGATCAAACAGGCTCCCGCCGAACGGGAGAAAGCCCGGCTGCTCTGTGATCATATTGCCGGTATGACCGATCGGTACGCCATCCGGATCTACAAGCGCATCTTTGATCCCGAATTCGGAAGTATTGTTGATTTAATATGATGCGTCTGCTTTGAAAACGCCAGGGTCGCGACGTTCGCAGGGAAAAACTGGAAACTGCTCTTCTGTCTTCTGAAAGCTGTTTGGATGGAATTCTTTCGGTAGAATAGGGAGCGGCCGCAGTATGATATATTTCTTTCTTGCCACTCTCGGGTTGCTAGGCGCAGAGATTTGATTGTTTTTCCAACTCCGGAGTTTCTTGTAGCATTCCTTATGACGAGCATCTATTTTCTCATCTTTTGAAACGTGAATTGCCACAAGAAGAAATCACCACCGGTCGGTTGCTCCCGGCGATTATCAGGCTTGCCGTTCCTTTAATTCTGGCGAACCTGATGCAGACGGCTTACAACATTGTCGATACCTACTGGGTGGGGCGGTTGGGGGAGGAGGCCGTGGCTGCCATTTCGCTGGCTTTTCCTATCAGTATTATCATTGTGGGGAGTCTGACCGCTTTCTGGTTCCGGCTGGGACGCTGGAAACAGCAACCGCCTGATGAGGAAACCCAAATCAAAGAACAGATCATCGAAGAAACCGTGGTTGACGAAGGGGTGGCAGATTGAAAATTTTCCGCATACTGCGGCGGAAAGCAGCCTCCATGTCCGAAAAAGCTGTGTAATTTCCGCTTGACCTTCTCGCGGAACACAAAGAAATTATATTTCATGGCTGGTTCAGTATGAGTTACACCTAGCCGCCGTATTACGTTTACATATCCATTTTTTGGACTATTTAACTGAAATGAGGAGGTTCAAATGTTGGTGAGTGACATCCTTCATGAAAAAGGCTCCACTATATACACGACCACCGAAGAAACTTCGTTACTCGATGCGATCAAAAAACTCAATCAGCACAATATCGGATCTCTGCTGGTCCTGGAAGGGGAGGAACTCAAAGGCATTGTTACCGAGCGTGATGTGCTCCATGCGGTCGATAGTGACGCTGAGCGATTGAATGAAATGAAGGTTGGTGATATCATGACGACGGATCTTGTGACGTGCGAAACTGACGCCAATCTCGACAAGATCATGGTTTTAATGACCGAGAAGCGTATTCGTCATTTACCGGTGGTGAACGAAGGAAAATTACTGGGATTGATTTCGATTGGCGACGTGGTCAAGGGGCGATTACGTGAGATCACAGCAGAGGCGCAGGATCTGAAGGATTATATCCGTGGTGTTCGTTAGAAAATCCTCCTCCCCGCTGCCCATATTAACGCTATGCCATTTCCAATAATACAGGAATGGCTGTCAGATAACTATTTCTCCCTGTTTTCATTATTCCGGTGCTCCTCCGGCTCCCGAATGGTTCGGGAACTTCCACATGGAACGTCTCTTGAATGGTTCCGGAGACTGAATTTTTCATAGATACCTCCCGGTCTTTGTATTAAGTTATGGATTTCAATTTAGAAGTAAATAAATGGTCGGTGCACGGGGAAACGATCAGGCAAGAATATGGGGTCAGAGCCGGGGAGATGGAGAAAAAAGAGGAAGATATAAAAAGTGCGGAGCTGGTCTCTTTTCCCGTTGCTGAGAATTTGAGAGATTCAGATAGTGGAGAATTTCCGAGCGGAGACACCATTGGACCACAGGAATATGAGGTGAAGATGTATGGCAGAGCGTAAGCGGATTTTGACAGGCGATCGCCCCACCGGACGCATGCATCTGGGCCATTATGTCGGCACATTGAAGAACCGTGTAAAACTGCAGGATGAGTATGACTGTTATTTTATTATCGCTGACTTGCATATGCTGACCACGAAGCCTCAGAAGGAACATATCCTTTCCCTGAGAGACAATATCAGAGAAATGGTGCTGGATTATCTGGCAGCGGGTATTGATCCGGAGAAATCCACTATCTATCTCCAATCGGCAGTGCATGAAGTTTATGAAATGAATTTGATTTTTGAAATGCTGGTCACTTTGCCCCGGCTCTCCCGGTTGCCGAGTATCAAGGAGATGGCCAAAGCGGCCTCTCTGGAAGAAGAAGCCGTCCCGTTTGGCCTTATCGGGTATCCGGTGCTGCAATCCGCAGACATCCTGATGCCGCGCGCTCACCTGGTTCCGATAGGACGGGATAACGAATCCCATGTGGAAATTGCCCGCGAAATCGCCCGGCGTTTTAATTCGTATTACGGAGAAGTACTCCCGATACCGGAGGCGCTGATTGGTGATGTGCCGACTCTGGTGGGTATAGACGGAAAGTCGAAGATGAGCAAGAGCCTGGATAACGCTATATTTCTTTCGGATGATGAAGAGACCGTAAAGAAGAAAGTATTCAGCATGTATACCGATCCCAACCGTGTCCGGGCAGATATTCCCGGCCGGGTGGAGGGGAATCCGGTTTTTATTTTTCATGAGGCGTTTAATCCGAATATTGAAGAAGTCGAGGACTTGAAACACCGGTATCGGAAAGGGAAGGTGGGTGATGTGGAGGTCAAGAAGAAACTCGCCCGGGCAATCAATGAGTTTCTGGAACCCATGCGGACCCGGCGCGAAAATTATGAAGACAAAGATGGATATATTGAGGAGATTATATATCAGGGCACTGTTCGAGTTCGTGAACTGGCAAAGGAAACCCTCCGGGAGATGAAGCAAGCCATGGGATTGTCCGGTATTTGGGGGTGGATCTCCGGAACCGAACAGTAAATATTCCATCAGATCAAGGCGGGAAAGCGCTATGAAAATAGGAATCGGTTCAGATCACGCCGGGTTTAGATATAAAGAGGCCATTAAAAAGGCATTGGTCTCGCAGGGGCATGAAGTCATCGATTACGGAACCGATTCTCCCAAACAGGTAGATTATCCTATTTTCATTCGTCCGGTCGCCGTGGCCGTGGCCATGGGTGAAGTTGAGCGTGGTATCGTCCTGGGAGGATCCGGCAATGGAGAGGCCATTGTGGCCAACAGATTGGCCGGGGTCCGGTGCACGTTATGTTGGAATAAAAAGGCCGCCCGACTGGCCAGAAAACACAATGACGCCAATATGCTGTCACTGGGGGAGCGGATGATGTCCCTTGAAGAGGCGCTGTCCATTGTGGATATATGGTTGCAGACCCGTTTTGATGGCGGGAGACATCTCCGGAGAATCCAACAAATCGACGCGGTGACTCCTTGAATCTTACCCGCAAACCTAAGGGGATTATTCTCTGTGCCTATGACAGAGAGAACTACGCTCCGGCTCTCCAATGAGAGCTTTTGCAGAATAGACGGGATAAGAGGAAGATACATAAAATAAAATCGTGAATATATGGTTTGTGTTTCAATAGAAATCTAAATATTTTTGAAACTCTAACTGGAAGTAGTATCAGTTACGAACCAGGAATTGGGATAATATTTATGACTGACAGACACAAGACAGCGACTTGGTTAACCGACAGCACTAAGAGCGAAAGATGATCCGGATACAGGTATGAGTGATTCGGTTACATATATCCCGTTTTTTGTTTATTTCTTTGGAGTTCTTTTCGTTGTAGGATTGCTGCTCGGGTTCACTTATCTGCTGGGGCAGCGCCACAAGGGACGAGAAACTGATTACCCGTTCGAATCGGGTGTCCGCCTGACCCATTCGGCCCGATTGCGTTTCTCTGCCAAGTTCTACCTGGTCGCTATGCTGTTTGTCATTTTCGATTTGGAAGTGGTCTTTATTTTTGCCTGGGCTGTTGCCGGAGTGGAGCTGGGCTGGCTTGGCTATGGAGTGATGCTTGTATTTGTCGTGATTTTGGTCGCCGGACTCATTTACGAATGGCGAATGGGCGCCCTGGATTGGGTACGGGAAAGTAAACAATATCTGAGACCAAAAGGAGTGGAATGATAGATGATGCATACGCTCAATAAAGCAAACAGCCAAACAGGGCAGCCGGCGGAGATCATGGATGATTCGTTTCAGGAGACCATCCGGAAGTCGCTGGTATTCTCCCGGTTGCAGGATCTGTTGGCGTGGGGGCGCAAGAACTCCATGTGGCCTTTTAACTTCGGGCTTTCGTGCTGCTACGTCGAGATGGCTACCAGTCTCACCAGCCGGTTTGATATCGCACGGTTTGGAGCGGAGGTGATTCGCGGCACACCCCGGGAGGCGGATGTGCTGGTGATCGCCGGAACCGTTTTTCGAAAGATGGCTCCCATTATCCGACGCCTGTACGATCAGATGATGGAACCCCGGTGGGTGATTTCCATGGGGTCCTGTTCGAATTCCGGTGGTATGTATGATATTTATAGTGTGGTGCAGGGGGTGGACAAATTTTTACCAGTCGATGTGTATGTGCCGGGTTGCCCGCCGAGACCCGAAGCCTTCATGGAAGGGTTGGTCAATTTACAGCAGGCGGTCGGGAGAGAGAAACGGCCCCTGAGCTGGGTTATCGGACCCCAGGGAACTGAGAAACCTGCAAAGACACCGATGAAAGAGCGGAAACGAGAAGAAAGACAACAAGCCAAAGATCTGCGGCCACCGGATCACGTATAAGAAGCACCATTAGATTGTCCATTGTTCAAAGACCATGCAAATATCCACCGGAAGCAGCGGAAATAGAAATCTGATTCTATGAGCAATCACGAGAAGATCCAGAGCCATCTCCGGGAAAAATTTGGCGAAAGTGTTTTACATGTTCAGCATACACAAGATAGTATTCCCACCTTTTGGATAGCGAAGAATCGGGCACGTGAGGTGCTTCGATACCTCAAGGAAGAAATCCCCCAGCCGTATAAGATGCTCTATGACTTATCCGCCATTGACGAGCGGAACCGGGAGCATCGTAACGGACAGCCGGAGGGGCAATTTTCGGTCGTCTATCATCTTTTTTCCTTTGACTGCAATGCGGATTTACGGGTGAAGGTTCCGCTGACTGATGAATATCCCGACATCGATTCCATCTCCGGAATATGGCAGAATGCCAACTGGTATGAGCGGGAGGCATGGGATATGTTCGGGATCACCTTCAACGGCCATCCGAATTTACGACGGTTGATTATGCCCTTCACCTGGAAAGGCCATCCGCTGCGCAAGGAACATCCCGCCCGGGCGACTGAAATGGAACCGTTCACGCTCCCGGATGACAGGCAGGATGAAGAACAGGAGGCACTGGAGTTCAAACCGGAAGAATGGGGGATGCAGCGTCAGAGTGAAGATACCGATTTCATGTTTTTGAATCTGGGGCCCCAGCATCCGGGCACGCATGGCGTGTTGCGTGTTGTGCTCCAGCTGGACGGTGAAGACATCGTTGATGCCGTCCCGGATATCGGATTCCATCACCGGGGTGCCGAGAAAATGGGAGAGCGGCAATCCTGGCACACGTACATTCCCTATACGGATCGGGTGGAATATCTGGGTGGGGTCATGAACAATTTTCCCTATGTGATGGCTGTTGAAAAAATGGCCGGCATTGAGGTGCCGGAAAGAGCACAGGTCATTCGTGTCATGTTATCAGAACTGTATCGTATCGCCAGCCATCTGGTGTGGTACGGCACGTTCGCCCAGGACGTCGGAGCGCTCTCACCGGTGTTTTATATGTTCAATGACCGGGAGCGGATTTTCAGTATTGTGGAAGCCATCACCGGCGATCGCATGCATCCCAACTGGTTTCGCATTGGCGGAGTGGCACAGGATTTACCGGAAGGCTGGGAGGAGCAGATTCGCGATTTCCTGAATTATATGCCAAAGCGGCTGAAGGAATACGATACCCTGGTGATGAAAAACCGCATCTTTAAAGGCCGGACAGTCGGGGTCGGCGCTTATAATACCGAAGAAGCCATTGAATGGGGAGTAACCGGACCCGGATTGCGGGCCACAGGACTGGAATGGGACTGGCGGAAGAAGAAGCCCTATTCCATGTACGACCAATTCGAGTTCGATATTCCCACGGCCACTAATGGTGATTGTTATGATCGTGGGGTTGTCCGTGTGGAAGAGATGCGCCAGAGCTTGCGGATTATCCGCCAGTGTGTGGACAATATGCCCCCGGGGGATTATATGTCGGATCACAAGCTGGCGACCCCGCCGCGGAAAGAAAAGACTATGCATGATATCGAGACCCTGATTACTCATTTTCTCAATACCACGTGGGGACCGGTGATTCCCGCGGGAGAGGCGTTTGCCTGTGTGGAAGCTACCAAAGGGAACAACGGATATTATCTGGTAAGCGATGGGAACACCCGCTCCTATCGCACAAGGATACGCACGCCCAGCTTCCCGCACATTCAGATGGTTCCGTATATCAGCCGGGGGGAGACCGTTGCTGATTTGCTGGCAATTCTCGGAAGCATCGACTATGTGCTGTCGGACGTGGACAGGTGATAACAAGGGAAGGTAACAGAGAACTGAACGAATGCTGAGCGAACAAGAAAAGCGAGAGATCGATCAGGAAATCCGGCATATGCCTAACAAAAAAGCCGCCTGTATCGAAGCCCTTAAATCGGTGCAGCGGCACAGAGGCTGGGTCTCTGATGAGGGGGTGGCAGATATCGCCGAATATCTGGAGATTTCGCCCGATGAGGTCGACAGCGTCGCCACCTTCTATAATTTGATTTTCCGGAAGCCGGTGGGAGAGCATGTGATTTTCATCTGTGACAGCGTCAGCTGCTGGATTGAAGGATATGAGAAGATTCTGCAAACCCTTCAGGAAACTTTAGGCATTACTCTGGGAGAGACCACAGATGACGGAAAGTTCACCCTGCTGCCGATCCAGTGCCTCGGCACCTGTGATCATGCTCCTGCGCTCATGATTGATACCGATTTACATCGCGATTTGGAGCCGGAAGATATCAGTAAAATTCTGGAGGAGTATACATAAGAGATCTGTATGGAAAAACCCTTAACTCAGCATATACAACCGGATAAGGAACCGCTCAGTCTGACGGAATATGAGAAGGTCGGGGGATACCAGTCCGTAACCAAGGCCCTTCAGGAATATACTCCCCGGGAGATTCAGGAGCTGGTGAAAGATGCGAACCTGAAGGGACGCGGCGGCGCCGGATTCAATACCGGTTTAAAATGGAGCTTTGTTCCCATGGGTGATGAGGCTCTCCGTCCCAAATATCTGGTGGCCAATGCGGATGAAATGGAACCCGGCACCTTCAAGGACCGGCTGTTAATGGAGGGGAATCCTCATTTATTTCTGGAAAGCATGATTACTTCGGCTTATGCCATCCAGGCTGATGTCATTTATATATTTATCCGCTGGGCGTATCAACTGTCCCAGCAGCGTCTCAAAAAAGCCATTGCAGAGGCCTACGAGCATAATTATCTGGGAGAAAACATTCAAGGATCCGATTACAGTGTGGAGATGTATATCCATGTGAGCGCCGGGCGATATATGTGCGGCGAGGAGACCGGTTTACTCAATGCGCTGGAGGGGAAGCGAGCCAATCCCCGGGCCAAGCCGCCGTTTCCCCAGGCCAGCGGTCTGTTCGGGAAACCCACCATCGTCCAGAATGTGGAAACGCTGTGTAATGTGCCGGGTATCATAGTGAATGGAGCCGAATGGTATAAAGGTTTAAGTCGAACCACGGAAGGCGGTACAAAATTATATGGTGCCAGCGGCAAAGTGAAAAATCCCGGACTCTGGGAATTACCCATGGGGACGACAGCCCGGGAGATTCTGGAAGAGCATGCCGGCGGAATGCGGGATGGATTGCAGTTTCGTGGACTCATTCCTGGTGGCGCCTCTACTGATTTCCTGATTGAAGAACATCTGGATACTCCCATGGATTACAGTTCAGTTATGACTGTCGGAAGCCGGATGGGCACAGGGACTATGATCATCCTTGACGATCAAACCTGTCCGGTGGCGCTTGTTGAGAACCTGGAACATTTCTTCGCTCAGGAATCATGCGGCTGGTGTACGCCCTGCCGGGACGGGTTGCCCTGGGTGGAAAAAATTCTCCATGCCATCGAACATGGAGAAGGGCGCATGGAGGATCTTGATAAACTGGCCGCCCACTCGAAGTGGCTGGGGCCGGGGAATACCTTCTGTGCTCTGGCACCCGGTGCAGTCGAACCTCTGCAGAGCGCGTTGAAGTATTTTCGTACGGATTTTGAGCGGCACATCAATGAGAAACGCTGTCCCTGGAGATAAGATACTATGCCGACGATTTATATAGATGATCAACCATACGAGGTAAAAGACGGTCAGAATCTGCTCCATGCGGTCCTGTCACTGGGATTGGACTTACCGTATTTTTGCTGGCATCCGGCCTTCGGTTCGGTGGGCGCCTGCCGGCAGTGTGCGGTGACCCAGTACCAGGATGAGACTGATACCCAGGGACGGATTGTCATGGCCTGCATGACGCCGGTGGAAGACGGACTTCGTATCTCGCTCAAAGATCCGGATGCGGAGCAGTTTCGACAAAATATCATCGAATGGCTGATGGTTAATCATCCCCATGACTGTCCGGTGTGTGATGAAGGCGGGGAGTGTCATCTCCAGGATATGACCGTCATGACCGGGCACACCTACCGGGAATTCCGTTTTAAAAAACGCACCCACCGGAATCAGGATCTGGGACCGTTTATCAACCACGAAATGAATCGGTGTATCGCGTGCTACCGGTGTGTTCGGTTTTACCGGGATTATGCCGGTGAAGACGATCTCCATGCGTTCGCAGCACATGATCATGTCTATTTCGGCCGGCACAAAGATGGCAAACTCCGGAGTCCCTTCAGCGGAAATCTGGTGGAAGTGTGTCCCACAGGAGTCTTCACTGATAAAACATTGAAGCACCATTATACGCGTAAATGGGATCTGCAGACCGCGCCCTCAATCTGTCACCAGTGTGGACTGGGGTGCAATACCATCCCTGGGGAACGTTACGGGACATTACGCCGCATCTTAAACCGCTACAACCGGCAGGTGAATGGCTATTTTCTCTGCGATCGGGGTCGGTTCGGATATGAATTTGTGAACCGGGAAGACCGGATTAAACACCCCATCAATTCAGGAAATAAGACAACAGCCGAAGAGGCCGTCTCCCGGATTGGTGCCTTGGTGAAGGATAAAAACAGGGTGATTGGTATCGGATCACCCCGGGCTTCGCTGGAATCCAATTATGCATTGCGGACCATGGTCGGAGCCAACCGGTTCTATAGTGGGATGTCGACTCAGGAGACTGAATTAGTGCAGCTTGTGCTGAATGTTTTGCAGAATGGTCCGGCCCGGTCGGCTTCACTTCATGACGTTGAACAGGCGGATGCGGTGCTGATTCTGGGGGAGGATCTGACCAACACTGCCCCCATGCTGGATCTGGCTGTTCGCCAGGCGGTGCGGAATCAACCTGTTAAAGAGGCAGCGAAGATCGGGATTCCGGATTGGCACGATGCGGCGGTGCGGGAGATGGCACAGGATGAAAAAGGACCGTTATTTATTGCCACTCCTGCCGGTACTGAGCTTGATAAATTCGCCACCGAAACATGGCGGGCGGCTCCGCATGATATTGCCAGATTAGGGTTTGCGATAACACGCGTACTGGACGAAGAGTCTCCCGTTGTATCAAATGTTTCCGACGAAATCAGCAACCATGCCGGAACTATTGCGAAGGCTTTGCGAGAAGCGAAGCGGCCGGTTGTGATCTCAGGTACAAGTCTGCTTGAGCCAGCCGTCATTCAGGCGGCGGCCAATGTGGCCTGGGCGCTCTCTTCTGATGAAAAACCGGCAGAAATCAGCCTGACCGTTCCGGAAGCGAACAGCATGGGTGTGACGTACCTGGAAGGTGGAAGCCTGGATGATGCCATGCAAGCGATTTCGGCCGGGGAAGCCGACACGGTGATCATTGTAGAAAATGATTTGTATCGGCGGGCTGAACCCTCTGTGGCGGATGATTTTCTGGAAAAATGCAAACAAGTCATATGTATCGATCATCTTGAAAATCCTACCACAGCCCGGGCGGATATTATTCTGCCGGCGGGTACTTTTGCGGAAACGGATGGAACACTGATTAATAACGAAGGCCGTGCCCAGCGATTCTACCAGGTTTATACCGACGACGAGAGTGAGGTGCGGGAAAGCTGGCGCTGGATACGGGATGTTCTGGCCGTGAATGAAGATGTGGATGTGAGCCATTGGAAGTCGCTGGATGATGTGTTCTCTGCAATGCTGAAATCGGTGGAGAAATTTACTGCGCTGGCAGATCTGGCGCCGGATTCGAAATATCGGATTTATCGGCAAAAGATCCCCAGAGCACCGCATCCATATAGCGGGCGAACGGCAATGAGGGCGCACAAAAATGTGCACGAACCTCAGCCGCCGGAAGATCCTGATTCGCCTTTGAGCTTCTCCATGGAAGGATACTCCGGGAAGCAGCCTTCCGGCCTCACCTCCTTCTTCTGGGCGCCCGGGTGGAATTCTGTCCAGGCCACCAACAAGTATCAAAGTGAAGTGGGCGGGGAGTTACGGGGCGGGGATCCTGGTATCCGATTGATTGAGCCCGTGGTACAACAAGCTGAATACTTCCGGGATATCCCGGCGGCATTCTCGGTAAAAGCAGATGAATATTACGCCGTACCTCTTTACCATATCTTTGGCAGCGAGGAATTGAGCGCCCGTTCGGAGGGAGTGGCAGAAGTGATACCGAATCCTTATCTCGCCGTGAGTTCCAGTGATGCCCAATCACTGGAACTCAAAGCGGAAGATGAGGTTTCTCTGGAATTGGGCGGAACTCAGCAAACTTTGCAGGTGCGGGTTTACGAAGAGTTGCCTGCAGGGGTAATTGGGATTCCGAGGGGCTTGCCAGATCTCCCCGGACTTGAACTCCCGGGATGGGCGAAAATAACCGGAGTGACCGACCGATGATCATTGTTGAATACACCATTCTCTCGGCTATCGGAGTGCTGTTAGGAGCCTCCACCATCGCGGCGGCCAATATCTGGCTGGAGCGGCGTTTGCTCGGATTATGGCAGGACCGATACGGCCCGAACCGGGTGGGGCCGTTCGGTATCTTCCAGGTGGTTGCGGATGTCATTAAAATCTTTACCAAGGAGGATTGGATTCCTCCTTTTGCGGATAAACCGGTTTTTATTATTGCACCGTCTATCATTATTTTTACGGTGCTTATGTCTTTCATGGTCGTGCCGGTTGCCCCGGGCATCGGAGTGGTTGATATGAACATCGGGCTCCTCTTCTTCCTGGCGATGTCCTCCATGGGAGCGTATAGTCTGGTACTGGCGGCCTGGTCTTCGAATAATAAATATGCGCTGCTGGGCGGAATGCGCGGAGCCTCCCAGATGATTAGTTATGAAGTGTTTATGGGGTTGTCGCTGCTGGGCATCGTCGTCATGACGGGCTCATTTAATTTGCGTGAAATCGTGGAAGCGCAGCAGGGCATGTGGAACGTGATTCCCCAATTTCTGGGATTTATTGTGTTTACAGTAGCCGGAGTAGCGGAGGCGCACCGGTTGCCCTTTGATATTCCGGAAGCGGAAAGTGAACTGATCGCCGGGTTTCATGCGGAATATTCCGGGATGAAATTCGGGATGTTTTTCGTCGGCGAGTATATGGGCATTACCCTGATATCAGCCATGATCACCACGCTGTTTTTCGGGGGATGGCTGGGGCCGTTCCTGCCGCCGGTGATCTGGTTCCTGCTGAAAACGTTGGTATTTGTGATGTTTTTCGTATTGCTCCGTGCCTCGCTGCCCAGACCAAGGTATGATCAGTTATTAGCTTATGGATGGAAAGTGATGCTGCCGCTGGCATTATTGAATTTGGTGGTCACCGGTGGTATCGTATTAGCTGTACAATAGGGGGAATAATATGATTAGCATAATAAAAAGTATCTGGACAGTGCTGAAGCACACGTTCAGCAAACCGGTCACCGTCCAATATCCGGAGGAGAAACCGTATCTGTCGCCCCGGTATCGCGGGCGAATCATTCTTTCCAGAGATCCGGACGGCGGGGAGCGCTGTGTGGCATGTTATCTCTGTGCAGTCGCCTGCCCGGTAGATTGTATTTCCCTGCAGGCTACCGAAGATGAAAACGGGCGGCGCTATCCGGAATTTTTCCGGATTAACTTCTCCCGGTGTATCTTCTGCGGATTGTGCGAGGAAGCATGTCCCACCTATGCCATTCAACTCACCCCGGATTTCGAAATGGGGGAATATGATCGCCAGGAGCTGGTCTACGAAAAAGAGGATTTATTGATTTCAGGTGAAGGGAAATATCCTGGCTATCATTACTATAAGGTGGCCGGCTTGAAAATTGGCGGCAAAGAGAAAGGGGAAGCGGAGAATGAAGCGCCGCCTGTGGATATTCACAGTTTGTTACCATAGAAACTGGTATGAGCTAAAACTATGACCTTTGTTTTTTACCTCTCTGCAGCAGTGGCAATTATTTCGACCGTGATGGTTATCACCCGGTTGAATGCAGTCCATGCATTGCTGTATATGATTATCTCGCTCCTGTCCGTCGCCCTGATCTTTTATACGCTTGGTGCGCCCTTTATTGCTGCGTTGGAAGTGATTGTCTATGCAGGTGCGATCATGGTTCTGTTCATCTTTGTGATCATGATGCTCAATCTGGGGCATAAAGCGGTCGAACAGGAGCGCCAGATTGTGCGTCCTGCCGCCTGGATAAGTCCGATTGTTCTGGCTGTGATTTTGGGAGCGGAATTCGTCTATATGGTTCTGAGCGGCACTCCGCAGAGTGTTACCGGACAAGCGGTCGAGCCGAAAGCGGTCGGTACGAGTCTGTACAGTACGTATCTGCTGGGAGTTGAACTCGTCGGAATGCTGCTGCTGGCAGGATTGGTTGGGGCGTATCATCTGGGAAAGAAATTGAAATGAATGCTTGTTTGAATATGTGAAACAGAATTCGAGAGACTATTTATGGCAAATATTCCCATGGAACACGGATTATTACTCGCCGGAGTGTTGTTTTCCATTGGACTTGTCGGCTTGTTGGTTCGCCGGAATATTATATTTATGCTGCTGTCCATAGAAGTGATGCTGAATGCCGCCGGTCTGGCATTTATTGTGGCAGGATTTCGCTGGGGTGCACCGGACGGGCAGGTGATGTTCATGTTTATTCTGGCGATGGCGGCGGCAGAGGTAGCAGTCGGTCTGGCCCTGGTGCTACAGATGTATCAAAAGTTTAAAACATTGGATGTTGATTCCGCAAGTAAGATGAGAGGTTAACGTGTACGGTTTACTCTGGCTCGTTCCCACAGTTCCGCTGGCAGGTTTTTTTATTCTGATGCTCGCCGGGGCACGTCTGCCGAAGAAGGCCATTGCAGCATTCGGAGTAGGAACCGTCGGGATTTCAGCGCTGCTCGCTCTTCTCATTTCATTTACTTTCATGGTGTCACCACCACCTCAACTTGCGTACACACAAACCCTCTGGACCTGGATAGGCGTTGGAAATTTCTCACCGGATATTGCCTTCCATCTGGATGCGCTGTCCGTCATCATGATGCTGGTGGTGACAGTGGTGGGATTTCTCATTCATCTGTATTCCAGCGAATTTATGCGTGGCGAAGAAGGGTACAGCCGGTTCTTTGCGTACATGAATCTGTTTGTCTCCATGATGCTCGTGCTGGTATTGGGAAGCAACCTGGTATTGCTCTATCTGGGATGGGAAGGGGTTGGTCTCTGTAGTTATTTGTTGATCGGGTTCTGGTATAAAGAGCCGGCCAACGGCCGGGCCGCCCGAAAGGCTTTCGTGGTGACCCGGATTGGTGATGCGGCGATGGCATTAGGATTATTCCTGTTGTTCACGCAACTGGGAACACTGAATATCCAGGCCATCCTGGATAAGGCTTCTTTACAGTGGGTCACCGGATCAACGTATGCAACAGCAGCCGCTGCCCTCCTGCTTGGCGGAGCCGTCGGGAAGTCAGCGCAATTACCCTTGCAGACCTGGCTGCCGGATGCTATGGCCGGGCCCTCACCGGTGAGTGCACTCATCCATGCGGCGACTATGGTAACGGCCGGTGTCTATCTTATTGCCCGGACGAACTTGTTATTTACACTGGCACCACCTGTTCAGCTGCTGGTCGCCGTGGTCGGTGCGGTTACGCTGCTGATTTCCGGATTCAGCGCCCTCACTCAACGCGACATTAAACGGGTGCTGGCGTATTCTACGATCAGTCAGATCGGTTACATGTTTCTGGCACTGGGGGTGGGAGCCTATACTGCGGCCATCTTCCACTTTATGACCCATGCCTTCTTCAAAGCCCTGCTCTTCCTCGGAGCCGGTGCAATTATCATCAGCATGCATCACGAACATGATATGTTTAAAATGGGCGGTCTGAGGAATAAAATGCCCGTCATTTTCTGGACATTTCTGGCCGGGAGCGCGGCGTTAGCGGCTGTGCCGTTAATCTCGGCCGGATTTTACAGTAAAGATATGATCCTGTGGTATACCTGGTCATCCAAGAGCGGAGGGGCTGTACTCTGGCTGGTTGCACTTCTTGGCGCTTTGATCACCGGGCTCTATACCTTCCGGATGGTCTTCATCACATTCTGGGGTGAAACAAAAGGCCCTATTGATAAGCTGCCGGGAAGAACCATTAAAATTCCGTTGATTGTACTGGGGGCGCTCTCAATTCTCGGGGGCTTTGTTGATATGCCACACACGCTGGGACATTTCGCACCGCTTTCGGAATTTCTACACTCAGCGCTGCCGGAAGTCGATGCCTATCAACTGGGCTTGGGAACGGAAGCACTTTTCCAGCTCATCGCAGCGGCGGCTGCCCTGGGCGGCATCTACCTGGCATACCTGTTCTATCTGAAAAAGGCCATCCATACCAGAGATATTCCCCAAGCTTCTCTCCGTGGTCGGATTAATCAATTTTTATTGTCAGGATGGGGATTTGACTGGCTCTATGACCGGATCTTTGTGAAGCCATTCCTCTGGATTGCCAGAGTGAATAAGAGTGATGTAACTGACGCAATTTACAGCGGAGTTGCCGCAGGGAGCCGGAGATTGCATCACGTGGTCCGGCGCTCCCAGGACGGCAGGGTGCGCCTGTATGCGGCAGGTATTGCAGTTGGGGCAATTATAACTATAGCGATTGCGGTGTTCTTATGATTCTTCTCTGGCTTATTCTCATACCGATTATCGGAGGGGTATTCGCCTGGCTGTTCGGGAAGGCGAATCCGCTCCTGTCCCGGTGGATTTCCCTCATTGCAATGACACTCGATTTGATTCTGGCGATAGTGATCTGGATACAGCATCCGGCACAGATAGCGCTGGAAAGCCAGGGAGGCTGGCTGCTACAATTTCAGGCACCCTGGATCCCGCAGTACGGAATCGAGTTCTACTTTGGACTGGATGGCATCAGCCTTCTGATGGTCCTGCTTACGGCATTTCTGGGGGTCGTTTCAGTGCTGGCTTCCTGGACCGATATCCGGGAGCGGGTGGGATTTTTTCACTTTAACCTGTTGTGGATTCTTGCGGGGGTCACCGGGGTTTTTCTGGCACTGGATCTGTTCTTGTTCTACTTCTTCTGGGAAATGATGCTCATTCCCATGTACTTTCTCATTGCCATCTGGGGATCGGCGAACCGGATTTACTCGGCAATCAAATTTTTTATCTTCACTCAGGCCAGCGGATTACTCATGCTGGTTGCCATCCTGGGTCTCTATTTTACCCATTATCAGAACACCGGCGTGTACACATTTAATTATACCGAGTTGATTGGAACGTCCATTCCTGCCCACCTCGCCATCTGGCTCATGTTAGGCTTCTTCGTTGCCTTTGTGGTGAAATTGCCGGCAGTGCCGGTGCATACCTGGCTGCCGGATGCCCATACCGACGCACCGACCGCCGGCAGCGTCATATTAGCCGGATTATTGCTGAAAACGGGAGCGTACGGCCTGTTAAGATTTGCACTGCCGCTCTTCCCGGGTGCCGCTGCCCAAATTGCCCCATTCGCCATGATTCTGGGCGCAGCAGGGATCATCTACGGCGCCGTTCTGGCCTTTGCCCAGAATGATCTGAAGCGCCTCATTGCCTATACCAGCGTCAGTCACCTGGGGTTTGTCCTGCTTGGCATCTTCGCATTTAACGAATTGGCCCTTCAAGGCGCCATCATGACCATGATCTGTCACGGATTGAGTACCGGCGGACTCTTTATCCTGGTCGGCATCATCTATGAGAAAATCCACACCAGAGACATGGACCGGATGGGAGGTCTCTGGGAAACCGTTCCAAAGATGGGAGCGGTGGCCATGTTCCTGGCGATGGCCTCGCTTGGCTTGCCGGGACTCGGGAACTTTGTGGGAGAATTTTTAGCCCTGCTCGGTGCGTACCAGGTGAATATTCCGGTAACCGCCATTGCGGTAATCGGCCTCATATTCGCCACGGTATATTCGCTCTGGATTATCCAGAGAACATTTCACGGAAAGCAGCGCGAGTCCTGGGAATTACCAGACCTGTCTGCCCGGAACCTGGTGGTCATGGCTTCAATGATCTTCATTCTGATCTGGTTGGGAGTGTTCCCGAAACCAGTACTGGATACCGCCCGGCCCGCGCTGCAGAAGATTGAAAGGGGAGTAATTACAGCATCGCAAGTTGAACAAAAAGATCTCGGGGATATCCGGCTATCCCGGAGCATACCGGATATTTCAGCTGAAGAGGATAGCACTGCGAACCGCAATTCGACAGCCCGGGAGGGAACATAATGTCATCCACTGATTTTACCGCATTGATGCCCCTCCTGATTATCGCTATCAGTTCAGTTGTCATTTTGCTGAATACTGCCATGAAACGGAACCACTTTGTAACATTTCTCCTGTCATTGACTGGTTTGGCTGTTGCGTTCGTTTCACTCTGGAGATCGGGAACGGCGGCACCCAGGCAGGTCACACCCCTTCTGGTCATTGATTCTTATGCTCTCTTTTTCATGGGATTAATTTTTCTCACCTCCATTGTGGTGGTCTTGCTCACCTATAATTATCTCCGGTATCATGATGGTGCCAAAGATGAAATTTATATCGTATTAATGCTGGCCGTACTGGGATCGGGCGTGCTGGTTTCCAGTACCCATTTTGCCTCCTTTTTTCTCGGGTTGGAAGTCCTGACTATCTCGTTATACGTGATGATCGCCTTTCTGCGATCCACCGACTTTCCTCTCGAGGCGGGAATCAAGTATTTAATCCTGGCCGCCGCCTCCTCCGCCTTTTTACTGCTGGGAATGGCACTTTTGTATGGTGAATTGGGCACCATGCAGTTTGCAACTCTTGCTGAACGGATCGCCTCCGTCCCGGGCGAACATTCACTCTTTATACTCACCGGCACGGCACTTGTACTCACCGGCGCCGGATTCAAATTAGCGGTGGTTCCGTTTCATATGTGGACGCCGGATGTCTACGAAGGCGCTCCCGCTCCGGTGACTGCATTTATTGCAACGGTCTCCAAAGGGGGAATCGTGGCGGTACTGCTTCGCTACTTCCTCCAAACCGATGGTTACAATCTGAACACAGTGATGATTGCAATCGGCATCATTGCAATTGCTTCCATGTTTGTCGGGAATTATCTCGCACTTTTGCAGGAGAATGTCAAACGACTGCTCGCCTACTCTTCAATTGCCCATCTCGGGTATATTCTGGTTGCATTTGTGGCAGGCGGCGCGCTTGCGGTAGAAGCAGTATCCTATTATCTGGTAGTCTACTTCATTACCACGCTGGGAGCGTTCGGTATTGTCTCGCTGCTTTCCGAAACCGGAAGTGAGAAGACTTCCATCGAGGATTACCGGGGACTATTCTGGTCTCGCCCATGGATTGCTGCTGCATTCACTGCTGTAATGCTTTCACTTGCGGGTATCCCGTTAACCGCAGGGTTTGTAGGGAAATTTTTTGTAGTCACCGCCGGAGTGAGCGCGGCTCAGTACGGATTGGTGATTATCCTGGTCGTAAACAGTGCCATCGCGCTCTATTACTATCTGCGCCTGGTGGTTGCTATGCTGTCCCTCCCGGAAAAGGAAGAAATACCTGTGCTGCCAGGGATTTCACTCAGCGGGAAAACGATCCTTGTCGGATTGACCGGGGCGCTCATTTACTTCGGAGTGTATCCCGCACCACTGGTACATCTCATACGCGATATGATGACAGCGGTGCTGTAACCGCATCTCCCTGTTCTCCGAATCCTGGCTACCGCTTCTCCTAAAAGCAAAATCCCTCGATTCTTTGCGCTCGCTGTTTTCTCAGCACACCTCTGTCAGCAGAAATAGTAGCCAAAACCAGAGTTCTGGGAAATGCAGGGCAGGGCTTTCCGTACTGGAAATCCATATAACTCTAAATTAATTATTTATTTATAAAAATTAATTGGAATCATTAGGGTTATCAGTTTCGTCTGGAACTTTTTTGAATAAATATTCGTAAAAGAGTCTTATAAAATGGTAACCTTAAACAATAACCAATCGAAGGAGATAAGCATATATGCCTTCCTACAGTAACATCAATCCTATCTTTCAGTCGGAGAAAGTAAAACCTGATGATTTCGAGTATGATTTACCTGACTCACGAATCGCCGAGTATCCAGCAGAGCCTCGCGATAGTGCGAGACTCATGGTGATAAACAAGGATGCCGGTTACCGGGAGCATAAAAATTTCGCAGATATAACCGATTATCTGGAGGAAGGTGATGTATTAGTCCTGAATAATACACAGGTGTTTCCCGCGAAATTCACTGCGTATAAAGATGACACCAATGATCCTATCCACGTTTTTCTGCTCAGAGAATTAGGTGAATATATCTGGGAAGTTTCGGTCGATCCGGCCAGAAAAGTGCGGATTGGGAACTCGCTCATCTTCGGTGAGAACTTAAAGTGCGATGTGATTGATAATACTGTCTCCAGTGGCCGGGTGATCAGCTTCCATAAGAACGGGTCCGATCTCCAACAAACGCTCGGCCAGCTGGGTGAGGCTCCGCTTCCCCCGTATATTCACCGTCGCGCCGAGCCGAAAGACAAGGTCACCTATCAGACGGTGTATGCTGCGTCTCGTGGTTCAGTTGTGGCGCCTTCCGCGGGTCTCCATTTCACAGAAACATTGTTGGAAGCACTGGAGGCAAAAGGTGTTCGGATTGTGAAAATCACCCTGCATCTGGGTGTACATCCTTACGAGCCTATCACCATCAGTGATCTGTCAAAATTCAGTTTAAATGCCGAATATTTCAACATAAGCAAGGAGGCAGCTTCCGTTATTAATTCTGCACGGAATGCCGGAGAACGAGTTATCGCCGTCGGCGCGTCAACCATGCGTGCTCTGGAAACGTCCCAGTTCGAAGGGAAAAAAATTGTGCCCAGAGAAGGGTGGACCGATTTGTTCATCTATCCTCCGTTTCATTTCCACATTGCCGACGGCTTAATCACCAACTTTCACCAGCCCCTGTCTGCAACCATGATACTTCAATCGGCGTTCTATCATTACGAAGGATTGATGGAATCTTATCATGAAGCGCTCAGCAAAGACTATCGCTTCCTGAGTTACGGAGATGCAATGATGATGCTTTGATACGTCCGGCAATTAACAATCAACATATTCATAAAACCTCTGTCTGAGCGATCGGGTAGGGGTTTTTTTCCATGGAATCGCTGGCAGGTGACGGTTTTAATTGTGATGCATATCGCCTATCTTTCCTAGTATCCAAGCACTTTGAACTCACCAGAACAATGAAATGAATTCATGGAATCAAACAGACGACTTAATTGAAGAATATGACAATACAATTGATGTAACGGGAAAAGGAGTGAACTCATGGGCAGGAATGTTACACAAAAACTCATAGAAAGCCATCTTCTGGAAGGAGAGATGATCCCTGGTGAAGAAATCGGGTTGAGGATTGATCAAACCCTCACCCAGGATGCTACCGGCACCATGGTTATGCTGGAATTTGAGGCCATGGGGATCCCCCGGGTCAGGACAGAGGTTTCGGCCCAGTATGTTGATCACAACCTTATCCAGGAAGATTATAAGAATCCGGACGATCACCTGTTTCTCAGGAGTGCTGCGAAGAAATTCGGCGTCTGGTACAGCCGTCCGGGAAACGGGGTCAGCCATCCCGTCCACATGGAACGATTCGGCATTCCCGGAAATACGATGTTAGGATCGGACAGCCATACTCCCGCGGCAGGATCACTGGGAATGCTGGCAATGGGTGCCGGTGGTCTGGAGGTAGCACTGGCTATGGCAGGCGAGCCGTTCTATGTAACAATGCCAGAGATATGGGGTGTCAGACTCACCGGAGAACTGCCGGATTGGGTGAGCGCCAAGGATGTGATTCTTGAAATGCTGCGACGGCATGACGTGGATGGGGGAGTCGGAAAAATCATCGAATATTACGGTCCGGGATTAAAGTCGCTCTCCGCGATGGATCGGCACGTGATTGCAAATATGGGAGCGGAACTGGGAGCCACCTCCACTGTCTTCCCGTCGGATCAGGAAGTGCGACGCTTTCTACGCTCCCAGGGGAGAGAAGAGGTGTGGCAGGAACTCGTGGCTGACGCCGATGCCGGGTATGACCAACATGACGAAATCCATCTGTCTGAGTTAGAACCCCTGATTGCCAAACCCAGCAGTCCGGGTAATGTTGTGCCTGTGCGGGAGGTTGCCGGAAAGGAAATTTATCAGTCCTATATCGGTTCTTCCGCCAACCCCGGTTTGAGGGATTTTGCTATCGCCGGATTAATTGTGGAGGGACGGCAGGTTCACGATCGCGTTTCCTTCGATGTCAACCCCACGTCCCGGCAGATTCTGGAGAACCTGGTCTCCCTGAGCTCTCTTGGCAAGCTGATTGCCTCCGGGGCCCGCGTTCACCAGGCCGGCTGCAACGGATGCATCGGGATGGGACAGGCCCCGGCCACCGGACGAATCAGTCTCCGGACGGTGCCGCGGAATTTTCCCGGACGTTCCGGAACCAGGGAAGATCAGGTGTATCTCTGCAGTCCGGAAACCGCTGCAGCCTCAGCCCTGACCGGCGTGATCACTGATCCCAGAACTCTGGATATGAAATATCCGAGGTTTGCGGAGCCGGAATCGATCACTATAAACACAAAAATGTTGGTGGAACCGGCATCGAATGGTGAGAAAATTCCGTTAGAAAAAGGACCGAATATTCAACCGCTCCCGGACTTCGATCCCTTTCCGGATCAGCTCGAGGCTCCGGTCTTGCTGAAAGTCGGGGATGATGTCTCCACAGATGAAATTATGCCCGCAGGTTCAAAAGTCCTGCCTTACCGGAGTAACATCCCTGAGATAAGCAAATTTGTCTATTACCAGGTTGACGAAACCTATTATGATCGAGCGATGGCCTCCAGAGAAACCGGCTCTGTTCTTGTGGGGGGTGAAAACTACGGACAGGGCTCCAGCCGTGAACACGCCGCGCTGGCACCACGATATCTCGGACTGAAACTGGTTCTCGCAAAAAGTTATGCGCGGATTCACTGGCAAAACCTGGTCAATTTCGGTATCCTGCCCTTAACCTTTGTGCGACCCGATGATTATGACACCATCGATCAGGAGGATATCCTGATGCTGGACGACGCCAGACAGGGGATACGGCAGGAGAAGATGCTCACCGTACACAATAAGACCAAAGGCACCACCTTTCATGCTGAACATTCGATGACGGACCGGCAGGTCGAAATGGTATTGCAGGGGAGTCTGATTAATGTGGTTAAGCAGAAACAGACGGCCTGAGGCATGGTACTCATCCGGAAAAGGAAATAGCGTTCTGAAGTCCGACATAGAGTAAACCACGAGACCAGAAACGGAGATAAAACCAGTAAAGAGAGTTGATATTCCAGCGGCAGGGCATTGTATGGCATCCGCTTTTAATGAGAAGATCGTCATAGCCCATCGGGGTGCTTCCGGATATTTGCCCGAGCATACTCTGGCATCCAAAACACTGGCGTATGCGATGGGTGCGCACTTTCTGGAGCAGGATATCGTGCTAACCACGGATGATCATCCAATCGTACTCCATGATATTTATCTGGATACCATGACAAATGTGGCGTCCGCATTCCCTGCCAGAGTCCGTGATGACGGCCGGTATTATGCCATCGATTTCACTCTGACAGAGATCAAGACCTTACGGGTTTCGGAACGAGTCAATCCTGCAACAAAATCGGTGGTATATCCGAACAGATTTCCCTGGGGGAAGTCCCGGTTTGAAATCGCAACGCTGCGGGAAGAGATCGAGCTGATTCAGGGGCTGAATAAAAATCTCGGCAGAGATGTCGGTCTCTATCCGGAAATAAAGGCACCGAAATTCCATACACGGGAAGGGAAGGATATATTGAAGACAGTACTGCCCATCCTGCAAGGATATGGATATATAGACAAAGAGAGCCGGTGTTTTCTCCAATGTTTCGATTCGGACACTCTCCGGGACTTGCGATTCAAATGGAGAACCCACTTGCCGCTGGTGCAGCTGCTCGGGGACGAATGCCGGGAATGGGAAGCCTTTCAATCCGGGCATCTACGGATGGAAGTGTGGCTAAACGACATAGCTGCTTACGCAGATGGCATCGCACCGGATATGGAGTTGGTCTACGGCAAAGGAGCGCATCCGGAGAGGCCGGGCCTTTCCTCCCTAATTGATCAGGCGCACTCACTTGGCCTGTTTGTGCATCCTTATAATTGTCAGGCAGATGTCCTGCCCGAATATGCAAAGACCATGGAAGAGGTGCTGGAGATTTTCTATTCAGAATTCAACGTAGAGGGCTTGTTCACAGATTTTCCGGATCGGGTTGTCAGGTTTTTGGAAAAGAAATCGGCGGTATGATATCAGACGAGTATTTCATCGGCATGCAGGAGATCCGAGAACTGTTCATTCTTGATAGATTCCGCATTTTTCCTGGCGCTTGCCAGAGAGCTGACAATATATCGATTAGCGATGAACACTTTCGTGGGGTCCAATTCCGCTTCGTCCAACAGCAGATAACCCGCGTAAAGAAACGCATATAATTCCACCAGTTCTTTCGCCGCCACATCCTGGAACTGGCTATCCCGTTTGTCGATCACGTATTTCCGGCACTCTTCGAAAATCTCTCTGATTTCCTGCAAATGATTCGCCAGAGAGGTGAGGGTCCCTTTATATGATTGTTTCGCTTTCTCCTGAAAATACTCCTGGAGAATATCGTTTATCACATGCCCGGCAGCGGCGACAATCTGCATCTGGGAGGTTCCTTCGTAGATATTGGTGATCCTGGCATCCCGGGTGATGCGTTCGATGGTGAATTCTTTCATATACCCGGCGCCGCCATGAATTTGCAGGGCGTCGTAACTGATTTTGTTCGCCGCCTCCGTCAGAATATATTTGGTTAACGGTGTGAGCAGGTCCGCAATTTTTGATGCCTGCCGGAGCTGTGTGTTCTCCCCGGCATACGATTTATCTTCGGCTTTGAGTTGTTCAACTTTTTCTGCCAGTGTATTGCGTCGATCAACCCATTTCGCAGTCGAGTAAAGCAGCGACCGGTTACTCTCCAGGGTCACCCGCATATCGATGAGCATATTGGTCACCGCCGGAATATTGTAAATCGGTTTCCCGAATTGTTCACGGGCTTTTGCGTATTTCAGTGCCTCTTCATATGCTGCCTGAGAAATGCCCAGCGCCTGGGCCGAAACTCCCAGCCGGGCACCATTCATTAAATCCATGACGTACTTAATCAATCCGAACTTCCGCCTGCCGATCAGCTGGGCAGGGGTGTCATTAAATTGGAGTTCACAGGTCGGGGAGCCGTGAATGCCCAGTTTATTTTCGATCCGCCGGACTTTCACGGAATCATCACCATAGCACACAAATAAGCTCAACCCTCTCGCATCACGGCTGCCGGGTTCCGAACGACCTAACACCAGCAAGATATCCCCGCCGCCGTTGGTGATGAATCGTTTGACTCCCCGAAGGTACCACTGACCCTCCTCATCCTGGTAGGCATGGAGTTTGACTGCCTGCAAATCGGAACCGGCATCCGGTTCGGTCAGCACCATGGCACCGGTGGCTTCTCCATCCGCAAACTGGGGCAAAAACTCTTCTTTCTGTTCGTCCGTGCCAAATCTATAAATCGTTTCGGCAATATCCTGCAGCCCAAACAGATTCATTAAGGAGGCATCCGCTCTGGCGATCATCTCAATGGCCATCGTGTAGATGGTAGTCGGGAAGTTGAGGCCGCCGTATTCCCTGGGCAGTGTCATGCCCATCAGTTCCGCCTTTGAGAGTTGATCCAGGGCTTTTTGGGTGCCTTCCGCATAATGTACCTTACCATCTTCCAGATGCGCACCCTGAATATCAACTTCCGCCGCCATTGGTGCCACGAAATTCCCAGCGATATCCCCGATGATTTCCAGCACCTTCCGATAGTTGTCGAGTGCGTCCTCATAATCGCCGGGAGCGTAATTGTACTGCTCGCTTTCCGAATAGTGTTTTTCGGCGATGTCTACAATATCTTCTATATCCAGATGATCAAATTGAAAGAGGAGATCCTGATTGTCCGTGAAAAAATTTGGCATGTGTATCCTTATTTCAGTTTATTTTTATAAGCTTCCATCAGTTGTGGAATAACCTGCATGGCGTCCCCGACTACTCCATAATGGCAGACGTCAAATATCGGGGCTTCCGGATCGGTATTGATGGCGATGATTTTGCTGGATGCCTGCATGCCGGCCCGATGCTGGATTGCGCCGGAAATGCCGGCGGCAATGTATAACTTTGGTCGGACCGTGACGCCTGTCTGCCCCACCTGCCGATCCGGCTCGATGAAGCCGGCATCCACCGCAGCCCGGGAGCCGGCGACCTCGCCACCAACCAGATCAGCCAGCTGGTGAATAAGCTGAAAATTTTCTTTGGTACCCATACCATAACCGCCCGCCACAATGATGGGAGCTGAGGTGAGGTTGACTTTCCCTGCTTCCTGATGCCGATCGATAATCCGAATCAATTCATCAACATCCTGGGGCTCGTATTCAATTTCAGTGATTTTGGCCTTGTTGGGAGATGAGAGGGCAACCTTTTCCATCACTCCCGGTCGAACTGTGGCCATCTGAATCGGGGCATCCGGCGTGATGATGGTTGCAATAATATTGCCCCCGAACGCCGGCCGAATCTGAAGCAGCAGCTTCTTATAATCTTTGCGGACGTAAGTGACATCGCTTATTTGTAAATCGGTACAGTCCGCCGTCAGACCACATTTGTTATACGAAGCCACCCGGGGCGCCATATCCCGGCCAATGAAGGTGGCGCCGAATAACACAATTCTCGGTCGGTGCCGGGAGACCAGCTCATTCAGAATACGGCTGTATGGCATGGTTTTATAGTGCTCCAGATCCGGATGATCGACAAGGTAGACCTCATTTGCGCCATATCGAAACGTCTCTTTGGCGGTCTTCCGAAGGTTCTTGCCGATGACAACGGCTTTCAGTTTTCCCTGTAACTTTTCCGCTAACTTCCGGCCTTTGGAGAGCAGCTCGAAACTCACGTCGACGGGCTTCCCTGCCCGTTGCTCAACAAAGACCCACACATCTTTTGATTGCGATCCCATAATAATTACTATCCGAAAATATGGTCTTCCAGGAGTTTGTCAACTAACTGATTCATGCCCTCTTTGGTTGGCTCAATGTTCTCGTGTTTTCCGCCCGCCAGCACGACAGATTCCACATTATGCACTTTGGTTGGCGACCCCCGGAGTCCACAGCGTTCCGCATCCACGTCAAGCTCATCGATGGTATAGGTTTCAATGAACAGATTCCTGGCTGTATATTCTTCAATCAGGTCATCGAGGTATAATAGCGAATTTTCGTCGGTCAATTTCTCCAGTTCCAGGAGGGATCGGGCATTTTTATAGGCCATAATCCGGGTCGCCTTGAACGGCCGGGGCGTGGCAGCGTCTTTGATAACCGTAACCAACACCGGCAACGGACTCCTCAATACCTCATGTCCGTCGTCGATTTTCCGCTTCACCCGTATCGTGGCATCCGTGATCTCCTGAACTTCCTCGGCATAGGTGATCTGTGGAATGCCAAGTTTTTCGGCAGTTTGAGGACCCACCTGTGCGGTATCACCATCGATTGCCTGGCGTCCGGCAAATATTATTTCGTAATTTCCGATCTTCTTGATCGCTTCACTCAGTGCATAGGAAGTGGCGAGTGTATCGGCACCTGCAAACTTTCGATCGCTAATCAGGTAGACTTTATCAGCCCCCATATACAAACATTCCCGAAGCAGTTCGGAAGCCGAGGGCGGTCCCATGGTTACCGCGGTAACGGTTCCGCCGTATCGCTCTTTCACCTGTAAGGCCAGTTCTATCGCAACTTTGTCCTCGGGATTGAAGATAGCCGGCAGCTTGGATCGATTCACCGTCCCATCCGGCCGCATGACTTCACCAGAGATATTGGCAGTATCCGGGACCTGCTTCACCATCACAATGGAATTATAACTCATACCAGCCCTTCGTTCAGTACTTTCTCTTCTTACACAAATCTAATTTTAGAGAATTGAATGGGGGAAAACAAGGTTTAGACGGAAAAAGGACGTTATTTCAGTGGGTTCACCGGAGATTATTCGGCGTCAGATCTCTGTTCAGGCTAATTATCGTACGTGGCGCGCTGGCTCCCCGCTTCCGGACAGCACGTTTAGAGTTCTTCGCGATCCCGATATCCGGGATGCTCCGATGGTGGTGTGCGCCCAATGAAAAATATCCGGGAGCATTCCCTCTGGGACAAAGAAATACTGAAAAATTCTCCCTTATATCCCAGTCTATTCAGAAAACGCCTCGCCCCGAAGGGATCCTCCGAAGTCCCAGAAGGGATCCCGTTGGGGAAGTCTCTTCGAGGCCTTCGGCAA
>CAYPST010000011.1:0-70436 GCA_964413425.1 uncultured bacterium | reverse complement strand
TATTTTCTTTGTCCCGTCGTCACGGGATCTCTTTGCCGAAGGCCTCGAAGAGACTTCCCCAACGGGATCCCTTCTGGGACTTCGGAGCATCCCTTCGGGCGAGGCGTTTTCTAAACAGACTCACTAATATAAGAATTCTCTAATGTCATACCGGGTGATTTTTGGTCCTGTCTTTGGATCCCGGTATATTAATCTGTCGCGAATTCCCGATTCCTGCCTTCGCACCTCTTCATAACTCATCGCGGTAATACTTTCCTGTTCGGCGATTTTCTCATATGGTGTTCCTTCCTGCGGGAAAAAATCAGAAAAATATATAAAGTCTCCTTCTTCCAGAGTCATACGATTCAATGCATCCGCGGACTCGGCGATGTGTTCCTCACCATATTCTTGTCCTCCGGCACCTAATAAAATAATAACTCCTACATTAATTCCTCCTGCTTTCACTTTATTTACAGCATCAATAAGCTCTGTCTTATTGCCTGGTTTGTTTAAAAAATCCAATAATGGTTTACTCCCACTTTCCATTCCAATATACACCCGCTTCACTCCCAGAGAAGCCATCTGCTCAAAGTCGCGGGGGGACTTATATTCACCGGTAAATAGGTCGATAAAGGAATAAATCCCATCAAACACCACCTCGCCGGCCCGTCGCCGCCGCATCACTTCCTTCTTCTGCTCTTGCTCCGGAAGGATTTGATACGATTCCCGGATAATTTTTAACATCTCCATGAGTCGACGTTGAGGCACAATGAGGGCATTAGCATCGGCCAGAAAGATTGATTGTCTCAGCCCGAGACTCCCGCCAAAAAAGTCATTTACTTTCTCAATATGCCCTTTCAACCCGGAGGGTGATTTAATCCGGAACCTCCTGTCCTGATAAAACTTGCAAAAAGTACATTTGTTATACGGGCACCCTTCGGTGATTTGAAGAACCAGAGAATAATATTGATCCGGCGGCAGGATGGTGACCGGCTTGTATACCTGATGGTAGTGCTCCGCATCTTTCTCCAGGGACCGATAATCTTTTTCCACGCATTGCCGGAGCCAGTTCCAGGCCTCGGTCTCATCCTGCGGTATTTTCACAGCATATTTTTCAGGATGGACATAGATATCCCGGAGATGGTGCGTGATCTTCTCAAGGAACTTCCGCCGCTCCGGCGTGGTCAGTTTGCTGCGATAACGCCGGCGCACTCCGTCATTCCAGTCGGACCACTTTCGAAGAATGCTGTTATCAAATCCACGCCGATAATTGACATGATCTAGATAGGCACCGATCAACCGGCCCTCTCTGTCGAATGAAAAAATTGTCGTAGTATCTATGGATACCGAGAAAGAGTGAGTCTTGACTTTGAGCAAAACTTCAGGTTGGGTTGTTGAAGTTTTCTGATTCACCGAAGTATCCATTCACTCAAGCTAATGTAAATTTTATCAGACACTTATACCTTAGGTGGATGCATTCGTTTCCATCCGGAGAGTTGGTTCCTCAGCTGTATTGCTCACCATAAATTATGTCTGGTACCAATACTATTCACCGCTCAATAATATAAAAAATAGGCCTGACTATAAGTACTCCATTTGAGAGAATGCAAAGCCAAGTATCTCAGTGAATTTCAGCCAGTGATCGATTGGTGATAATCGGGAGTAAATCCGTCCTATTGGCACATGGAGTTTGTCTGAAAAAAAATGCGCCTGAGGAAATGTGTTATGAGGATATACCCGGATTACAATAAAACAATCTGGGGCGTAACTTATTAATTTTCTATATGATTGAGAGTGTTTAAAAACCAGGTCAAAAACATAAAGTAATTGAATGAGCAACTGTTTATTAAATATATATGATGCATCCAAAGATGTTTTTCGGTTTGACAGTATGAATCCTTATTATTTTTTTGCGCCCTTTGTCCCGAAGGGATCCCGTTGGGGCGGCCTCTGGCTCAGAGGCTCTCCTTCGGAGCGATCGCTGTCCCGTCGTCACGGGATCTCTTTGCCGAAGGCATCCCTTGGGGGGAGGCGTTTTCTAAACAGACCCATATGATTATTAATATAACTCAGTAAAGAGAAACCCGGATTGGCGGGTCGGAGCGAGGAGAACTCACCCCCTCCGTCCCCCCTCTCCTGGTTCCCTTCCCCGCATCTTCATCCACCCACGAGAGGGGGAGGCGAGCCTCAGCCCCCACACGGACCACACGACCGGGATTGCTTTCATTCCTGTTGCGGTTCAGGGGCATGGTGGACAGGGGGATGGAGTGATCGGGGCCGGGGTAGGTGCAGTGGTGTGCCACTCCAGGGCGTACTCCCGGCGTGTCAAAATTGTGCCGAGTTATCTTAATAATCATAATTTTCTATAGGGAGAAGGAATAAGAACCAATGAAATCCAGAAATACAACTCCCCTGGACGACTGGTGAAAGCAATTAATACATTCAACGGACCATATGGAGGGTTTCACATTCCTGAAATGTCTTAGGAGTTTGACTGATAAGGATAATTAAATGATCCTGGCCGTATCTTCTTTACATTCACGGCTTTCTTCCCCTTATCGGTTTCTTCCACTTGAAAGGTGACTTCGTCTTCCTCTAACAGATCCTCTTCTGTTTCAGACCAATGGACAAAGAAATCTTCACCCTTATACACAATAAACCCATAGCCCTTTTGTGCATTGAACCATTTCACTTTCCCCTGTGCTGCTTGTGCTTCCATCCCTCCTATGCCTTTTCTTGTTTTAGGTAATCGCTCTGCACGTCACGAATATACGAACTTCACAAATTAATAGAATATACTGTAATGTACATTTGTGACGCAAAACGCCCGGTTAAACTTTTTCGGTATAATCTCCATCTTCCGCTTCCCGTACTTCCTGTACAAAGACATTAAATTTTAAAGTTTTCCCGGCTAACGGATGATTAAAATCGATGGTAACCTTCTCATCATCAACCTTTTTCACGACCACAACCCGCTCATCACGATCCGGTACCTGTGCGACAAATTCCATGCCTGGCTTTACTTCCTCATTTTCCGGGAATTTAGTTCGAGGGATCTGTGTGACTGCATCTTCATCATATTTTCCATATGCCTGATCCGGCTTAAGGGTAATAGATTTTTGATCTCCGGGAGACAATCCTTCCAGTTCTTTTTCCAATGATCTTAAAATTTTACCTTCGCCGAACACAAACTCCAGAGGGCCCCGCTCATCCGAGGAATCTACCTGTTCTCCATCTGTGGTCTGGACATTATAATCTAATTTGACGTACGCTTCTGGTCCGATTTTCACATTATCCTCCTGATACAATCTGAAATTTTGATCATTCAATTTTGATTACTAGATAAATAAACTCAAACAATTATGCGAGTGTGAGGATTAACTCTACTACTTCATTGACTATCATCAGTGAAATAGTAAATAGATAAACATCATCACTACTGAAATAAAATTGATCGTCTATTAATGAAATTTTATTAAATGCAAAGTACTTATTTAGCAAAATAGTGTCAAGGTGAGATTTCCAGTTTAAACCCCCGGACTAATCGTAAATTATATTTATGGCTATTACATTAACTTAGCCTGAATAATTCATAAAAATAGCATATCCCGAGGGGCAAAGAACACATGAACAATTGACTCCTGCATCCCGGAAAATATGTGGGAACTATATTCGGTGCCTACTCTATGGAAGCCGGGCGCAACAGTTTGTCGAGACTTACTGTTTTCTAAACACTCGCAACATTGTAGAGTGGTAATTACTATACTCCGGGATACTTTCGAGTGGGAAATTTTATGGGGATGGCTATAAACGGAATGTGAGGAAGAAGATGAACCCCCATCTCCCTTTGAATGAGCTTTTCGGCATAATTTCTATCATTTTTATCCGGATCAGCCACTAACATGTGTACTATAAATCGGTCTGTTAACTTCCAGTTTTTAATACATGCTTCCATCCAATAAAAATCTGTATCATTTCTTATCCGGAACAAAATTTCATCGTCGTCACTGAGATACTCCAGGTTGCCCCAATAATTTTCAGACGCATTTCCGCTGCTTGGAGTGGAAGGCACCAGGACGACATTCGCCCTCGGATCGAGCATTGAGATATCTGTCTGATTATTGAAATGGAGTATCACTCGATATTCGATTTGTTCCAACAGATGCGTCACCAGGGGAAACACTTTTTCCTGATACGCGGGATCACCAATCCGCTGCAATGTTCCATTGGAGTGGAATGTCACCGCGTGAATTTGAATAATCTGCAGTTGGTGCAACGATTCTGCTATAACATCTATCAGCTCATCGAAATGGAAAGTGATTCCCCGAGAGGAAGAGTGTTCCAGGTCGTAATTATCCATAAGTGCCAGTTGCACGGAAGGCCGCCCGGCGAGGGCACACCCCCAGGTAAGACCGCGCCAGACTCCTTTTACGCGAAATATCACTCTGTCCCGCCTCGCTTACATGCTGACCACCGCCACCATCTCCACGATATTTATAACACCCTCAGGATGAACGCTTTCTGTCGCTAGAACGGCAAATCGTCCGTATCTTCTTCCGGTTCCGGCTGCATGGTATCATGGTCTTCTTTCGGCGCCGGTTCACTGGGTTCACCACGGCCACCCAACATTGTCAGAGTATCGGTGACCACTTCTGTGGTGTATCGCTTCACTCCATTCCGATCTTCCCAGCTGCGGGTCTGCAGCTTCCCTTCAATATACAAGAGCGTGCCTTTATCCACAAATTGTTCACAAAGCTCCGCCAACTTTCGCCACGCCACCACGCGATGCCAGTCCGTTCGCTCCTGACGATTCCCGTCATTGTCCGTCCAGGTTTCGTTGGTGGCCAAATTCAAATTCGCTACCGCTACCCCACTCGGGGTATACCGAACTTCCGGTTTGGCACCGACGTGCCCCACTAATATAACCCGATTAGCGCTGCCTCTTGAGTACGCCATACTATCCTCCCCTTGTTTGATATTTCCACTCGATGGACTTGAACTCAATGTAACCAGAGGTATGGAACTGCAAAAATGAATTGCAGTCACTCAAAGGTTATGTAACTCCTCTGCAAAATTCAAGACTTTTTTCGAGAAAAAAGAGTCTGAACTGTCTGAGATAATATGTGCAGAAGCTCACTTTCTTCACCGGAAGTATCGTGAGATCCTGGCGCCGCTCCAAAGTGCACTGCACAACCGACATCCATACCTGCACTGTGAGCGGCAATTGCCTCATACACCAGTTCGGAGCAAAAGAAACATCGACCCATTCTTCTTAAAGCAGCCATTTGCGCCTGTCGCAATTTGTTGTTCTCGCCAACTCCCACCAAAATTCCTCGCAGGACCTTTTGCCCGGAGTTCCTCCCGAAACTGAGACTCAGCTTTTCCTGAAGCATATTACCATATACGTTGGTCATATCCGGGAATCGGCGTTTTGAGACCCTCCCGCCATAACACTGAATAAGGGGATTACTTCCGAGCAAATTCACATGATCAGTCACAACACCATAGTCCGATACTGCCGGAGGAGAACACTCTGCCGTTCCAACTAAAATGCATTGGTGAAGGTCAACCTTCCGGGCAATCTCGAAAGGAAGCAGATCGTAAGCTGCCGCTGCCCCTGCTTCCCCTGATCGCACAGCCCGGGCAAAAATAATAGACGTTCCCCGAACCAGGCAATGTGCAATCCGGCCCTCTCCGGAAGCAGATTCTCCCGGCGGGGGCGGGAGCTTCCACTCCCGGGTGACAGTAAAATCAGTAACCAGTGGCCACAGGGCAGAGGAGAGGACAATCAGTCCCGCCGGACAGTGGGGGCGGAGATGTTCAATAATCGACTCAGGTGTCTCCAAACCGGCAGAACACTCCGATATGCTATTCTTGCGAATCTTTATCGGCGAAACCCCTGGGAGGATCCTCCGGTGCCTCTCCCTGCCTCACTCCTTCATAAATATCATTATTCAACTTCCGGATTTCTTCTTTCAATTTCTCCACATCGAATTGATCCCCGCCAATTTCCCCGAGATCGAGATTCTCTATCTGTTCGCCTTCCTCACTCAGCGCATCCAGCAGCTCGAACTCAGACCGCAGCAAGTTCTTCAGTTTCACAATGAAGGTGTCCCGCTGAATGCGCAGCTGTGCGATTTCCTGCTTAATCTTGCTGGCCTCTTTCCTGGCATCTTCTATAATCCTGTCCGCTTTGGCTTCCGCATCCGCAATGATGAGTGTGGATTCTTTCTTCGAATTGGCCAGGGATTTGTCGGAGGTCTCCTTGGCTACGATTAACGCATCCTGCATCGATTTTTCAATCTGCCGGTATTCTTCCAGCTGGGACTTGTCTTGTTCTACTTTCGACTGCAGTTCGTGCTTCTCCCGGTTCAGAGCCTCCAGTTCATCTGCCACCATTTCTAAAAAATAACGCACTTCATCCGGATCGTACCCTCTGAACGTGCGCTTAAATTCGTATTTTCTTATTTCTACCGGTGCTATCTTCACGGTTCTATACTCCTTTATGATACTAAGGCATTGCCAAGATCAAATAGTGATTGGACTAAAAAGATATCAATGAAATATAATGCAACCAGCACCACTAACGGGGTAAAATCAAATCCCATGGAACGGTGGCTGCGAAATATCGGGACGTACCGTTTCACCAGATTGAGTACCGGATCTGTCAAATTTTCCAGGAGAATTACCAGCTGATGATTCCGATTGACCGGAATCCAGGAGAGGAGAACCCGAATAATCAACAACCAGTAATACACGTTTATTACAATTTCCAGTATCTTGGCAATGGCGATAATAAGATTTCCAATGATAGACATTATCTACTCCGACGTTTTCCAAAAATTGCCCGCCCTATCCGAAGATGCGTGGCTCCTTCTTCGATAGCGATTTCATAATCATTAGTCATACCCATAGAAAGATCCTGTAATTCCACGTTGGGATACCCCTGCACATCTGAAGTCTCCTGCAGCCTTTTGAGTCCCCGAAAGGTCTTTCTCAAGATGGATTCATCATCAACAAACGGGGCGATTGTCATCAAGCCTTCGATTTGAATCCGGGGACATTCTTTTGAGACAAGGTCCAGTAAAGGCGGTAATTCTTCCGGGAGAATTCCATATTTACTCTTCTCACCTGAGGTGTTCACCTGGACATAGGTCGGATATGAAGACATCTCGAGTTTCTCCAACTGCTGCTGGAGCCGGCGTGCCAGCCGCTTGCTGTCCAGACTGTGCAAGCGATGAAACATCCGGAGAGCGTCGTTCGCTTTATTCCTCTGCAGGTGTCCCACCATGTGCCAGGTGATGTTCTGCTGCTCTAACTGCGGTATTTTCGCTTCTGCTTCCTGGACTCTGCTCTCCCCGAAATGTGTAATTCCTTGTTCAATTGCCGCGAGAATTGTCTCTATGGGATGAGTCTTGGTTACGGCTATTATGACGATATCACTTCCGGATCGCCCTGTCCTGGCAGCGGCAGTTTCAATACGATCGTTTAATGCTGCCAGCCGCTCTTCTATGGTATGTTGTCTCTCCAAAGATTTCAAAGTATCTGCTCTTGTCTCCTAAAGCAAGTAAAAAGAATTATTCGCGACCATACCCATGTCATAGATCCTGTCCCTGAACAGCCCACACCATACTTCATTTGGGACTATGAACGCTACAATAGGACATTGTTGAAATCCGTATTGAAATACAGGGTCATACTGGGTCATAGCCGGACCGTCCGCCTCTTAACTCTCGCCTTCATTTTTCACCACCCGGGTCACACCTGCAATACAATCGCCATCATCTAACCGGATGAGTTTCACTCCCTGGGTATTTCGTCCTATGGTGGAGATATTTTTTACCGGCTGACGGATCAGCACACCCTTTTGAGTGATAATCATAAGATCGTCATTGTCTACGACTTCTTTCAGCGCGATCATCTTGCCGATTTTCTTGGAGGTTTTCATGGTGATGACACCTTTTCCGCCGCGTCCCTGGATCGGATAATTCAATATATCGGTTCGCTTTCCATACCCATTTTCCGATACGGCAAGCACAGTGCCCTCCCGTTTGACAATTACCATTCCTATAACATCGTCTTCCTCACTCGTCAAACTCACCCCTTTGACACCCTGAGTACGCCTGCCGGTCGGCCGGACATCGCTCTCGTTGAATCGAATCGATTTTCCGTTCCTGGTTCCCAGAATGATATCACTTAATCCGTCCGTCAGACTTACGTCGATCAATCGATCGCCTTCCTTGATATCAATCGCATAGATACCCCCTCGCTGCGGATGGGCATACGCCGATAATTCCGTCTTCTTTACGAGGCCACCTCTCGTACACATTGTCACATAATGATCTGCCGTAAACTCCTTCACATTCAGGAAGGCTGACACACCTTCTCCTTCCTGCAGCTGCAGGATATTCACGATTGCGCGCCCCCGGGAAGACCGACCGGCCTGGGGAATCTCATGCACCTTTAACCAGTGCACCATGCCGAGCTCTGTAAAAAAGAGCATATAATCATGAGTCGAAGCAATAAAGAGATGTTCGACAAAATCATCTTCTCTGGTACCGGCCCCCTGCAGGCCTCTTCCGCCACGCCGCTGGCGGCGAAACGTACTGACCGGACTGCGCTTGATATAGCCGGAATGCGTTACGGTTACCACCATATCTTCCTCGGCGATCATGTCCTCGATGGAGAACTCCTCCGCATCTTCGATGATTTCTGTCCGCCGGTCGTCCCCGTATTGTTCCTTCAGGGATAATAACTCCTCTTTGATAATCCCCATACGCTGAGGCCGGCTGGCAAGAATCCCCTCCAGTTTCTCAATCAACTGCAGGGTTTCCTTGTACTCGTCAACGACTTTCTGAATTTCCATGCTGGTTAAGCGGGAAAGCCGCATATCCAGAATCGCCTGGGCCTGGGCATCCGAGAAATCAAACCTCTCCATCAACCGCTCCTTGGCATCCGATGGGCTGTCAGAACCGCGAATAATCCGGATCACTTCATCCAGGTTATCCAGCGCGACTTTATATCCTTCCAGGAGATGGGCTCGCTCCTGGGCTTTCCTCAGGTCATATTCCGTTCTCCGCACCACGATGTCATGGCGAAAGTCAATGAAGTGCTGCAACATTTCCTTCAGTGTCAGCACTCGCGGAACGCCCTCGACCAATGCTATCCCGATGACTCCGAACGTTTCCTGCATCTGGGTGTGCTTGAAGAGCTGGTTCAGCACGACCTGGGCCACTTCATCCCGCTTCAACTCAATGACAATCCGGATGCCCTCTTTGTCCGATTCATCACGGACATCCGAGATCCCGGTGACTCGATCAGCCCGAACCAGATGCGCAATTCGCTCAATCAGCGTCGCTTTATTCACCTGGTACGGCAGTTCAGTGACCACGATGTTTTCGCGATTTCCTTTCACCGTTTCGGTGGTAGCCCGCGCCCGCATGGTAATCTTTCCCCGGCCGGTGGCATAGGCCTCACGAATCCCATTGTCACCGTAAATAATCGCTCCGGTCGGGAAATCGGGGCCCGTGATATTCTGCATCAGATCGTCCACCTCACCTGCCGGATCTTCAATCAGGGTTACTAATCCATCCACCACTTCCGAGAGATTATGAGGTGGAATATTTGTAGACATCCCGACTGCAATCCCACTGGCGCCGTTTACCAGCAGGTTCGGCAGCACAGCCGGAAGTACTCTGGGTTCCTCCAAGGTATCATCGAAATTCAGGACGAATTCCACGGTTTCCTTTTCCAGATCCCGGAGCATCTCTCCGGCAATCCGGGACATCCGCGCTTCCGTATACCGCATAGCCGCCGCACTGTCGCCGTCAATCGACCCGAAATTGCCCTGGCCATCCACCAACGGATAACGCAGAGAAAATTCCTGTACCATCCGAACCAGGGTATCATACACCGCGGAATCACCATGAGGATGGTACTTTCCCAGCACCTCACCGACAATCCGTGCACTTTTCTTATACGGTCGATTATAGGTTAGCCCCAAATCCTGCATACCGTAGAGCACGCGCCTGTGAACCGGCTTAAGTCCGTCCCGCACATCGGGGAGTGCTCGGGAGACAATAACTGACATCGAGTAGTCGAGATACGAATCCCGCATCTCATCATTCAGACTAACCGGGATAACCCGTTCCCGCTGTAGATCCACTCTATACTTCCTCTCTTATGCCGAAGGCATTCCTTCGGAGTTTACATCCTGTTTGAGATGATGAATGATTATCTCAGACATCCAGATTGCGGACGTATTTCGCATTCTTCTGGATAAAGTCCCTCCTCGGCTCCACTTTTGGCCCCATGAGGGTAGAGAAGGTTCTATCCGCTACTGCGGCATCATCGAGGGTGACGCGTAAAATAGTGCGAGTTTCCGGATCCATGGTGGTTTCCCACAACTGCTCCGGATTCATTTCACCCAACCCCTTATAGCGCTGCACCGAGAGTTTGCTGGTACTGCCGTTCTTTTTAAGCCGTTTTGCAATAACCTCGCGTTCGTCCTCGTCGAAGGCATACATCTCCTTTTTACCTGAGTTCAAACGATACAGTGGTGGTTGAGCAATATAGATATGACCTCTTTCAACCAGTGGCCGCATATACCGGTAGAAGAATGTTAATAGCAGTGTCCGGATATGACTGCCGTCAACATCCGCATCTGTCATTACAATAATTTTCCCGTATCGCAAACTGTTGATATCGAATTCCTCTTCTCCGATACTGGTCCCAAGTGCGGTTATAATGGTGCGGATTTCTTTATTATTTAGGATTTTATCCAGCCGCGCTTTCTCCACATTCAAAATTTTCCCGCGTAACGGCAAGACCGCCTGGAATCGCCGATCTCGTCCCTGTTTGGCGCTGCCACCGGCAGAATCTCCCTCCACCAGATATATCTCACAATGCTCCGGATCCTTGATAGAACAATCCGCCAGTTTTCCGGGAAGCGAACTATTATCTAATATCCCCTTCCGGCGAGTTAATTCCCGGGCCTTCCTGGCAGCTGCGCGCGATCGGGCAGCCTGTTCGGCCTTCGCCAGTATCTTCTTTGCGGTACCGGGATTACGTTCCAAAAATTCACTTAATCCGGTTGTACAAATCGACAGGACGATTCCCTTCACCTCAGAATTCCCCAGTTTTGTTTTGGTCTGTCCCTCAAACTGGGGTTCAGGGACCTTAATTGACAGTACACAGGTGAGCCCCTCCAGGGTATCTTCTCCGCTCAGGGCAAAATCACCTTTGAAAATCTTGTTGTTCTGCCCGTACGCGTTCAGTGTCCTGGTTAAAGCGGTTTTGAAACCACTTAAATGGGTCCCACCCTCCACCGTATTAATATTATTTACAAAGGAGAAAATGTTTTCTGTATACCCGTCGTTGTACTGCATGGCCACGGAAACCTCGACGTCCTCTCGGGTATCACCGAAAGAGATGGTCTTATCTATAATCGGATCCCGGCTTTCATCCAGATAGTGCACAAATTCAACTAAACCGCCTTCACTTTGAAAGATCTCTTCAATATCCTCCCGGTGGTCCTTCATGGATATTTTTAACCCGGGATTCAAGAACGCCAGTTCCTGCATTCGGTTGGCGATGGTATTATAATCGTACAGAACTTTCTTAAATATCTGGGTATCAGCCTTAAATGATATTTTCGTGCCGGTCCGATCTGTTTTCCCGACTAACTCCAATTCGCTGGTAATGTCACCATAGGCATAGCTTTGGCGGTAAATTTCGCCATCACGATGTATTTCGACCTCACACCATTCAGACAAACCATTCACCACAGAAACCCCGACACCGTGCAGCCCACCGGACACCTGATAGGTTCCCTTCTCAAACTTTCCACCGGAGTGTAAGGTGGTCATGACCACCTCCACGGCGGGCCGCTTCTGGGTAGGGTGTTCATCCACGGGTATTCCGCGCCCGTTATCTGTCACGGTGATAGTATTATCCGGATCAATCTCCACCTGGATTTCATCACAATAGCCGGCAAACGCTTCATCTATACTATTATCCACAACTTCATAGACCAGATGGTGCAATCCATGTTTGCCGGTGTCCCCGATATACATAGCCGGTCGCTTTCTGACCGCTTCCAGCCCTTTTAGTACCTGAATTTTATCAGCGCGATAGTCGTCCGATACAGGTTGCTTTGCCATATATACCTCGTTGTTATATAAAAACGATTTTTTTGATGATCTCTTCTTTTAATCGTTTATTCATTTCTCGCTTTATTGCCTCCCGATAATACTGAATCTCGTTCCGCCATGTCGGTGACTGAACCTGTACAATCAGCTTCCCCCGCTCCATCCTCACTGGCATACTATTTTGTGCAATTCTCGTGCCAACCACTTCTTCCCATAATTCGAATACTTTACTCTGCTTAAAGGCTGTTTCCAGATCATAGTCTTTGAGAACTTTCTCCAACGATTCCGAGAGGTTTTTCATATCGTTCATTCTCATGCCTCATGATCTTCTGCGTCTGATAAATCAAACATCGCTGTATCTCCATCAGAAATCCGGATCCCGTGTTCCCGTACATCGTTTAGATCGGTGGAGGTTATGAGGATCTGTCCGCCCGTATCCATGGCATCCAGTACATTTTGGCTTCGCACCACATCGAGTTCTGCAAAAAGATCATCAAATAAAAAAATGGGAGGTGTCTCCATGTTTTCTCGTAAATACCGTCCTTCCGCCAGTTTTAAAGCGATAAGCACCAGCTTATGTTCCCCCTGCGATCCATATTTACGCAGACTCTTGCCATCAAGATAAATATCAAAAATATCACTTTGGGGACCCACGACGGTACGGCGAAAACCGAGTTCCTGATTCCGGCGCTCCTGAAGAGCCTTGCGAAAATCCCGGTCAAACTGCACAGACGATTCATAGCGAACAGATGGCGTATATCGTAAAGCCATCGATCGGTCCTGATCGCTGAGCGACCGGAATACAGATTGAAAAACGGGTCGAAACTGATGGAGAAACTCCTGTCGGGCCACTGCTATCTTCTCTGAGACTTGAATCAGCTGGTCATCATAAACGGACATCAAGGTGGGATCGATCTGTCCCGAGCGAAAGTCCGCGGCATCCTGAAGAACAGCGTTCCGCTGTTGAAGGATGTTTTTCAACTGAATAAGCTGATGCATATGATCTCCAGAACCCTGCGACATAATTTTGTTAAGATATCGGCGGCGAACTGAAGGGGCTCCGAATGTCACTTCCGAATCTTCCGGAGTAAGCGTCACTACAGGATATCGGCCAATAATTGAAGAAAGTTTCCGGTGTTCCTGGTTATTGAGAAACACCTTTTTCCCCTGATTGGTCACATAATTTAACTGGACTGTATCCCTGCTCTCTCCCGTGGTGAATTGGCCCGTAATCTGATAAAAATCTTCGCCGTGTTTCACCAATTCTTTGTCGAATGTGGTTCGAAAACTTTTGGTTACTGCCAGACAATGCACCGCCTCCAGGACACTGGTCTTGCCGGTTCCGTTTGGCCCATACAGAATATTCATACTCGAAGCAAACTCAAATTCAGCGTGTTGATAATTGCGGAACTGACTCATAGCAATACGAACAATGGCCATAGTATCGTCTGAATTTGAAAAACTTCCTTCAAAAGAAACATCCGGTGCGTGAATTCCAGCTGATCTATTCTTTTAAGCGGATAGGCATTAATAACATTGTAATGTCTTCATCCGGCTGTTGGTCGGTGGGATATATTAAACTGGCGCTTATCGGAGACTTCAGTTTAACTATCGCTTCTTCAGTATCCAGATGCCGAAGTATGTCCATCACATATGAAGCGTTGTATCCCAGTGTTAGATCCTCTGCAGTATAGTCAATCTCCAGTTCCTCCTGTGCCGAGGAATTGTTCTCAGCATTTTCCGTAGACACGTGCAATTTATTGGTGTTGAAATTAAACACAACCTGATGCGTTGATTTATTTGCAAAAATATTTACTCGTTTCAAGGTTGATAGGACTCGATCTATATTCAGTACGGCTAACTTCTCATTATCCGGAGGGATCACACTTTCGTAATCCGGGAATCGTTCGTTAATAATTCGGGTGTAAATGACCGAGGTATGAAATTCAATTTTCACATGATTTTCCCCCACCTGCAGGTGGGTTTCCCCATCACTATTAAGGTCACTGCTCACGATATTTAGAAATTTCGTTGGAATAATTACATCCCCTTCGTAACTGAGCGGATTGACATCCGTCCTGACGCATTTGGACAACCGATGGCCATCGGTTGCCACAGCGTTAATTCTGTCTGCTGAAAACTGAAATAACACCCCTGTTAACGCAGGTTTTAATTCATCTTTTGAAACAGCAAAGGCTGTTTTATCAATAAGTCGATGCAGTATAGCATTCTCGATCACTACTGTTTGTTGTTCATCCATGGTAGGAAGGGCCGGAAATTCTTCGGGATCTTTTCCGGCAATATGGTAATCTCCGAATTCCGTGACGAGTTCCAACTGGAAACCTTCTTTCATTGAAAATTGCAGAGACGTATCGGGTAATTCACTGGTAATATCGCTGATGAACCTCGCCGGAATAGCGACGGCACCCTCCCGTTCCGTCATTACCGGTATCGCTGTCTGCATAGTGATTTCCAAATCCGTGGTCCGCAGAGTTAAACTATTATCTATCGCCGTAAATAGTATACAATTCAAGATAGGAAGGGTCGAACGAGACGGCGCAACCTTTGCCACTTGCTGAATAGCGTTATGTAAAACAGAGTTTCCAACCGAGAATCGCATAGTCCGTCTCCTATAGAAACTTACTAAAGCATTGAAATATCAAGGATTTGGTTATTTTAATTTTACTTGTAAAAATACTTATATTTCGGTACTACAACAAGGATTTTTTCTTCAATTGAACCAGAAATATGAGATAATATAGACCAGAATATTTTATCAACACTAAATTAAAATTCTACTATTTGGATATCTATATTTTTTATAATAATAAGTAGTGTGGATATGTGAATAACTGAAAACTCCATTACTTCTGAAGAGCATTAGAACAACAAAGATTGTAATTATTTTGTTCACATCGATGAGGGATTCGTGTGGATAGAAAAGAAAAATATGTGTATATGTGTGTATGAGATGAATGAAAATGTCAAAAAAAAAGATATCAACATCTTTGAGGCTCCAATTGTGGAAAAACTTGTGGGTAAGTTCTTTTTACAGGAAGAATTGCAGGTGTATATGGACATTCAACCAAGCAGGAAAGCAAGGATTTGGATGCTTAATCTGGATTGGAGAGCCGTTTCGCCGATTGGATGGGGATCTTCGACATGCAACGGCTCTACAGCACATGAGGAGTGTCCCCAAGGTCGGAAAGTATCCCGTTCGCCTTGCTTACCTTTGATGTCCCTGAATAGATTTAATAGCCATATACATTTATTATACATATGAGAGTGTTTAGAAAACAGTACGTCTCGACAAACTGTTGCGCCCGGCTTCCATGGAGTAGGTACCGAATATAGTTCCCACATATTTTTCGGGATCCAGGAGACAATTATTCATTGTTTCTTTGCGTCCTTGGTGATCTTTGTCCCGTCGTCACGGGATCTCTTTGCCGAAAACCTCGAAGAGACTTCCCCAGGAGTCCCTTGGACCTTCTGGGACTTCGGAGCCTCCCTTCGGGGCGAGGCGTTTTTTAAACAGACTCAATTATCCAGAATAAATATCATAATTGGAAATCTTGTATTTTTATATCGACATAGAAATTGGAGCGAAGATTATCCAACCAGCGTTGATATTCTTCAGATCTTTTTTGTTGAAGAACCATCTGTTCGATTTCCGCCCAATTGTTTTTCAAGGTGACTTCTCCGCCTTCTCTCACATCGTTTAATTTGACAATATGCCATCCGAGTTGTGTCTGAAATGGTTCACTGATTTGTCCTGCTTTCATTGTATCGACGACCTGGCGGAATTCAGGAATCTGGAAGTTTGGTAATTCAATCCATCCCAGAGTGCCGCGATTTCTCTGTACATCGGTATCCTGAGAATACTCAAGTGCAAGCGAGTCAAAAGGTGCTCCTCCCAGGAGTTTATTTCGTATCATATTCAGTGTGTCGATGACCGCCTGATTATCTTGTTGCGTGGCCTGTGGTGTAATGAGAATATGTCGGACGTGTACTTTCTCACCCCGGCGCTCTTCTAATTTGATTATGTGATAGCCGAACTCTGTTTCAATAATGTCGGAAATTTCTCCTTGCTGGAGCGAAAAGGCAACTTGTTCGAATTCAGGTACAAGCGTGCCGCGTGAGACAAAACCCAGATCACCTCCCTGCCTTCTGGATCCAGGATCCTGTGAGTATTGCTGGGCAAGTTCTTCAAAACTGGTACCTTCCTGAATCTTTGATTTAATGTCGCGCAGTTGACTGACCGCCAGAGAATCTGCAGATGTGCCGGGCTGAGTTTTAATGACGATATGAGAGACATTGGCCCTTTTGGGCATTTCAGGAATACTATCCTTGTAAGCTTTGTAAAATTTCTCGACTTCTCTGCGTGAAACGGAAATATTTGCAAATTTGGTCTGCTGATAGCGCTCTACCAGTAAGCGTTTATGCACCTCATCGCGGTATTCGTTCCTGATTTCTCGGATGGACATGTTTAATTGCTCTTCCAGTGCTTCCTCACTCCCGACCTGAGAAACCATGTTATCAATTTGTTGTTGCAGAGCCTGCTCTATTTCATGTTCTTTAATTATTACGGAGTCTTCTTCTGCTTTCGCTTTAATAATATTTTGATCAATCAACAATTGGAGCACCTGAGGTTGCAGCTCTTGAAGAGTGCGTTGAAATTCCTGCGGTCGCTGATAGGGGTTTATACCCATCTGATACGCCTGCATCATTGCGTATTGCTGAACGTCACTCATAAGAATGATTTCACCTTCAACAACCGCAGCAATCCCGTCGACAAGCTGCTGGCTTCTCGCCGGAGCAACGAGTAGTCCTGACATGATTACGAAAATACTAATCAGAGAACGAAGCGGATTCCGTGGCATATTTTTCATAAGTCTCTTGGTTGATTTCAACATTCATAATCCCTTTCAGGCTGTCTAACACCTGATAATAATATCTCTTCTGTTTGGTTACAATGAGTCGTTTTCGAATTTCATCTCTCACCTGTTCGATGTTTTGATACGACCCCGCATTGAACCGCTGTTTCACAACGACAATATGATAACCAAAATCAGATTCTATGATATTTAAAACACCTTGAGCTTTTGTATTGAAAATCACGTCTCCAAGTTCCGGGATAACATCCTGGTAAGTAATTATTTTAGTCTCTGGTTGATTACGTTGATATAGTAACGATTTCTCTTCGGGTGTGCCATTACGGAGTATATTATAAATGACCTGAGCCGTATCCTGTATGTCAGTGGAATAGTGGACGACCTCAGCGGCATCGTGCTCCCACATAAAAATTTGTCTGTGTTCGTTATAATAATTCTGGATTTCCTGGTCAGATATGGAAATGGATTTATAGATATGATATCGGATATAAGTATCCGCAAGTAAAGATTTATAATAGGAGTCCAGGCGACTTCTCAGGTAGGGGTCCTGGTTTATATCATGTTTTAAGGCTTGCTGGGCAAGCATTTCCGTATTGATCCATTCATTCAGGAAACTCTGTAATTGCCCTTTTGGTACTTTTCCGTCCGGATTGATAATTGAAATAAATTTCATATCGTCCATGGTGAGGTAGGAGTCTTCCACCCGAACGAGATAATCTTCAGGAGGCGAGGTTCGTCCACACGACAGCAGTATAAAAGCACCGGTGATAAGTAAAGCGATCAGGTTGTTAAATGGCGTCAAGAATTTCATAGTTGAGTCTGCTAGTATATTTTTGTTCCAGTTGTTCAATATTCTGTTGAATAAGTTGCGGCCGATATTGCCTGATATAGTCGCTTCTCACCGTCTTCTTGATTTCCTCAAAAGGGTCGGGTGTAACAGGGGATTTCTCGGTGAGTTCAATAATGGACCATCCCACACCCAATCGAAAAGGTCCCTGTATTTCACCGGGTTTCATCGTTTTTGCCGCGTCGCCAATGGGTCCGTACCGATCTGTGGAGAACCACCCCAGATCACCCCCTGCTTTTGCAGACGAATCTCGTTCAGAATATTCGCGCGCGAGGGAAGCGAAGTCGGAACCATTCCGTAATTGTTCTTGCAGCTGATGGGCGATATTCTTATCAGACACGTAAATTTCTCTGACCCGAACCTGTGCTGGATCTGCATAGCGCTCGGTCTTTACCCGTTCGTAAAATGCTCTCAGGGAATCTTCGGTGGGAGGAAAATTTTTCAGCACAACGTTATTCAGATATGCACGACTATACGCCATATCCTCGATGGATCGAAGTTGGTATTTCGTATCGTCATATTCTGGTACATTCTGTTGTTCGGCATACTGGAGAAAGGCGTCCTGCTGGAAATGGGATCGTATTCGACCGTACAGGTCGTTGGCGTGGGCAAGTCCATTGAATCGATAATTCTGTGTTCCTTGCAAAAATTCGGAAAACTCTTCTCGTGAAATGGGATTCCCATTGATGCTTCCGATAGGGGTATACTCAATGGTGTTAAACAGGTTAACCAGGTCTGGGGTGGGCGTGTTCGCATTAGCATCATGGCTGGCCTGCTGGTACAAACGATACAACTGGGAGGAAAGAGACGAAAGGATGGTGTCATTCAGACTGAAGTTTGTCGCAGTCATCACTGTCCGGAGTGCTTCCTGGGCGCGCTGGTCGATCTCATTTCGACGAGAGGTGAGCAGACTCTGTCTGATCCGGGGATACGCCTCGGCATAACTGCCGAGATCCGTGGAGTCGATATCTATCACTTCGATAAGGTGATATCCATAGTTGGTTTCCACGGGATCGGATAAAGTTTGCAACGGAAGGTTCCAGGCAGCCCGCTGAAAATCTTCATCTCTCTCACCCCAGGTTACGACACCGAGATTTCCCCCACTTTCTGCTCGGGGACTATTTGAGTATTTTCTGGCAGCTTCTTCGAACGGAAGGTCGCCTGATTCGATTCTCCTTTTCAAATCCCTGGCAAGAGTGAGCGCTTCGGATTTCGTTCTATCGTGGGTGAAATTCATAGATTCTCTGTGACTGATAAGGATATGTCGGAGGGTTCGATTCTCTTGTAGCTTGTTATACGCCTCACGAATATCCTCATCGGAGACAATCGGATCCAGCACCATCATCTGATACATGGATTGTAAAATGGCGGTTCGTTTCTGGTAGAAAATTTCCCACTCCAGGCGCTCTTTCCCGTCAAAATCGATCCGTTGCGCTTCGTGGGATCGAAGTAGTTTGTGGTAGAATTCTTCCAGGGTCTCGGTTTGTTCAGCCAGACTTCTGTTCTTAAAATTGTTCAATTGCTGGGTCCAGAGAAAATATTCCACCGGGATTTTCTCCCCGTCGATTACGGCCACAGTATCTTGTCTTCCACTACCGCAGGAGAACAAGAGGAAAAAGAGAGTGGATGAGACTATTACAGTGTAGGAAAGTGTGCGTCTTAACCGGGTCATAGTTTCAAATCGCCTTTTGCTCATACGAATGATTTGGTTATCTTAACAAGAATTGGATAATTTAACGGAGTCAAGCAGCTGCATCAAGTAGTATTTAAGCAGAGATAACCTGTTCTGGCTCCCCTGGAATTTCAACTGAAATTGCAGCTGTTCATCCGGGATGAATTTCGGGATGAAGCGATCCCTGGAATGTTCAAGCATAGTGGGCACGATTTCTTCATAATTAATCAGACTATGCATTTTCTCATCGGGGATAAATTGGCCTTTTACCCTTTCACGTCCGACTGTTAAGCGGGTAATTCCCAGTTCATTGCACAGAGTTTTAATACGCATGGATTCAAGAAGATTCTCTGCCTGGGGTGGGAACGGACCGAATCGATCTTCGATTTCGACGGCAAGGTCATCAATCGTGTCCAGATCTGTGGCTCCACTCAGCCGTCGGTAGAGATCAATCCGCTGGTCGGGGTCGGTGACGTATTCCTCAGGGATATAGGTATCGAATGCCGTATTCACTTCAGCATCCACGGTTTCTCTGGCGGGGATGGTCTGAAGACCCTGTTCCATTTGTTTTTCCTGGACGGATTTGTTAATCATCTCGATATAGAGGTCAAACCCCACCGAGTTAATGAAACCGCTTTGTTTCAATCCCAGCAGATTCCCAGCGCCCCGCATGGCAAGATCTTTCATAGCAATCTGAAATCCGGCGCCCAGGTGCGTAAAACTTTCCAGCGTCTGCAAACGGCTGCGTGCTTCCGGCGTCATATTCTGGGTGGAAGGAACGAGCAAATAGGCGTAGGCGCGACGGTTGGCCCGGCCCACCCGGCCGCGAAGCTGATAGAGCTGGGCCAGTCCCATTTGATCGGCCCGGTTGATGATAATCGTATTCACGTTCGGAATATCGATGCCTGATTCAATAATGGCAGTGGAAATCAGCACATCATATTTGCGGCGCAGAAAGTCGTACATCACCTGTTCCAGATGCGCGGATTTCATCTGACCATGGGCCACCGCGAACTTTACGTCAGGCAGGAGAGTGGTGAGCCGCTTATGGATGGGAGAGATAGTCTGAATGCGGTTGTGCACGAAGTATACCTGTCCTCCGCGGTTAATTTCCCGCATAATCACCTGTTGAAGGAGGTTGTCCTCGAAATGAGCGAGTTCGGTATAAATTGGCAGCCGCTCCTTCGGAGGGGTCTCTATTCTGGAGAGATCCCGGGCCCCTGACAGGGAGAGCTGAAGCGTTCGGGGAATCGGAGTAGCTGTCATGGAGAGCACATCTACCCGCTCGGTCATTTGCTTGAATTTCTCTTTATGTTTTACCCCGAATCGATGCTCTTCGTCCACGATCACCAGGCCAAGGTCATGAAAGCGTACGTCTTGCGATAGCAAGCGGTGTGTTCCGATAATGACGTCGAGCTGACCATTGTTCAGAGCCTGTAAAAGTTCACGCTGTTCACTCTTTGTACGAAAACGGGACAAGGCCGCAATGCGCACCGGAAACCGTTTCAATCGCCGGGAGAACGTTTCGTAGTGTTGTTCGGAGAGGATGGTGGTGGGGACCAGCACGGCGACCTGTTTGCTATCCATCACGGATTTGAAGGCAGCACGAAGTGCCACCTCGGTTTTCCCGAACCCCACATCACCGATTAACAGGCGGTCCATGGGGAACGGCGACTCCATATCCTCTTTCACGTCCAGGGTTGTCTGAATTTGATCCTCCGTTTCCTCGTAGAGAAACGCCGATTCCATCTGCAGTTGGAACTCGTTGTCTTGACTGAATTGGTGCCCTTCTATAGTGTGTCGGGTACCATACAACTCCACCAGATCTCCGGCCACTTCTTCTGCGGCCTGTTTGGATTTCTGTTTGGTCCGCTCCCATCTGGTGCTGCCAAGTTTGTGAATCCGGGGAGTGGTACCCTCGGTCCCCTGGTATTTTTGCACCCGGTGAAATTTTTGCAGGGGAACGTATACTTTGTCACCATCCTGATATTCAATAACGATGCATTCGTATTCCCCTGCCTGCTGCTGCACTTTCTGCAGGCCCCGGAAGATGCCGATGCCGTAATCCTGATGAACGAGATAGTCTCCCAGCGTGAGGTGATCGACCGTCTTGGGGATCTCCTCGTGGGCGAATTTTTTGAAGGTACGCCTCGGTTTATAGCGACTGTAGATCTGATGATCTGTGTACACCACCAGTCCGGCAGCAGGATACGTAAATCCCAGAGATAATTCCTGGGAGAAGATATGTTGATTGGCATGGGGATCGAGAACCCTCTTCAAACGGAACACCTGCTCGGCATTTTCGCAGCAAATGTATGCCTCGTATCCTTCAGACAGTTGTGCCGAAAGCTGAGATCGAAAGACTTCAAGGTTCCCCCGGAGGTTGGATTGAGAAGTGGAACGAAAATTGACATCAATCTCACTCAGGCCCGAAGGGACGCGATAACTGAAGACCTGCGTAAACCGATCTTGAATGGTTTTCATGGAGCTCTTTGCTCCCGGCGGAACAGAAGCAGTTAGCTCTGCGTCAGTTTCGGGGAGGATATCATCAACGTAGTGCCACACGATAAGGGTCTCTTCGGAGAGGTAATTCCACAATAAGGTCTCCCCATGATCCCCGGATTCAGATACGGTAAGAGCCGGAGGGATTTGAATTCGGTCGAGTTTCTGCAGGGATCGCTGGGAAGAAATGCTGAACGTTCGGATCGATTCCAGGTCATCTCCGAAGAATTCCAGGCGAATCGGATTTTCCACCCCCAGGGGAAACACATCCACAATACCGCCCCGGACGCTGACCTCCAGGGGCTGCATCACGGCAGATTCTTTGGTATAACCGGCGTGCAGCAGCTGATGTATGAGGCCCTGAAAATCGTATGAGGCACCTTTGCTTAAGGTGAAGGTTTGCTGTTCGAAGGCCTGGCGTTCCATGATTGGTTCATCCAGCGCCTCCCATTCCGCCACCAACAAGGTAGGATCCGGACGCAGCGTTTTCTCCAGGGCATCCACTCGAAATTCGTCGGCTGTGGCCCGGAAATAATGGCCCCCGGTATGGTGGTCGCTGGGAGGGAAGTACCCCACCCGGCCCTCTCCATACACCACCGAAAGGTCGTCTCGGAGGTATTCGGCGGAGGCGCGATCTGCTGTAATAATCAGCAGCGGACGTTGCAGTTCTGTGTGGAGTTCCCCAACCAGGAAACTGGCCAGCGAGCCCTGGATGCCTGCAACCCGGATGCTGCCCCCTGTTCCGTCGCGGAGCGCGTGGTATTCCGGGGTTGATCGAACGGCTTTCCGAATTTGCTGAATGGGATCAGGCATGTTTCACGTGAAACATCATGCGGCTGATGCGGATCGCTTGAGATGGACGGAGAGAACTGATATATCTGCAGGGGAGACGCCCTGTATTCGCGAGGCCTGGCCCAGGGAATGGGGGCGAATTTGCTGCAATTTCTCCCGGGCTTCCGTGGCGAGAGCATGAATTGCGGAATAATCAAAGTCCTCAGGAATGCGTTTAGTTTCTTGCTTGCGGAATTTTTCCACCTGCTCCTGCTGCCGCTGAATATACCCTTCGTACTTCACTTCAATATGAATTTGATCCAACACGTCATTCAGGTTCACAGATGGGGCAAGATTCTGTGCGATGATTTCCCGGAGGCGCCTGACGGTTTCGAAGGTGACCTCCGGCCGGCGCAGCAGCCGGATGGCCGGCAATTGCTGATCGATGGGTTTGGTGCCTGCTGACGACAGATCATCGTTGACCTCCTCGGGTGCGACGCTGGTCTGTTCCAGAAGAGCAATGCCGTGGTCAATAGCGGATCGCCGTTCCCGGGAGCGGCGATATACCTCATCCGGAATTAGTCCCACCTGCCAGCCGTATTTCATCAAACGAAAGTCCGCATTATCATGACGCAGTAATAAGCGATATTCCGCACGGGAGGTAAACATGCGATACGGTTCCAGGGTGTCCTTCGTCACCAGATCATCAATCAATACACCTATATAGGCTTCACAGCGATCAAGAATGATGGGGTCCTCATCGAGCAACCACTGGGCGGCGTTGAGACCAGCCAGCAGTCCCTGTGCCGCCGCTTCCTCATAACCGGAAGTGCCGTTAATCTGTCCGGCAAAAAATAAGCCGTGCACACGTTGAGTCTCCAGGGTTGGTTTCAACTGGGAGGGCGGGAAGAAGTCGTATTCGATGGCATAGCCCGGACGAAGAAACTCGGCGTTCTCCAAGCCGGGGATGGTATGAATGGCCCGGATTTGGATATCTTCCGGAAGGCTGGTAGCAAATCCGTTCACGTAGATTTCCGGCGAGTTTTTCCACTCCGGCTCCAGAAAAATATGATGACTCTCCCGGTGTTCGAATCGAACCACCTTATCCTCCACTGATGGGCAATATCGGGGCCCCACCCCTTCAATCACTCCGGTATACATTGGTGAACGATCTAACCCTTCCCGGATGATTTCATGCGTCTCCGGAGTCGTGCGTGTGGAATGACAGGGGACGTCATCCGGGTGGAAATTTTTGGTACGGTACGAAAAGGGCGTTGGATTTTTGTCCCCGGTTTCCACTCGCGTTTTGCGAAAGTCAATGGAACCCTTCACCAATCGTGGGGGGGTGCCGGTCTTCAGGCGGCCATACTCAAAACCGATGCTGTGCAGGTATTCGGTCATTCCCGCAGATCGGCGTTCATTCAACCGGCCCGCCCGGATTTGACGGAGCCCGATATGAATCAGGCCGTTCATAAAGGTACCACAGGTCAGTATAGCGGTGCGGCAGGGAATGGAGCCATGACTGCGTGTTATCACGGCCCTGACCCGGTCGCCGGAGACCTCCAGTGCTATGCCTTCATCTTGCAGCAGGTAGACATTTGGTTCCTGAATCAATCGCCGGGTCATTGCTGCCGGATAGGTGATCTTATCCGCCTGGGCCCTTGGCGACCAGACGGCCTGCCCTTTTGATTTGTTCAACATTTTGAACTGCAGGCCGGTCTCGTCTATGACCCTTGCCATTTCCCCTCCCAGTGCATCTATCTCCCGCACCATATGGCCTTTGGCAAGACCGCCGATGGCTGGATTGCAGGACATCCGGGCAATGGCATCCAGATTGAGGGTGATCAGTAAGGTACGAAACCCTTTCCGGGCTGCGGCCAAACCTGCTTCGGTGCCGGCATGTCCCCCACCCACCACAATGACATCGAATTGTCTGGTTGAGACAGCTGTTTCACGTGAAACCATCCTGAACTTCATCCTCCTGTTTCGATTATTTGCCTATGCAGAACTTCGAAAAGATATTGTTTAGAATGTCGTCCGTGGTCGTTTCCCCGGTAAGCAATCCCAGAGAATCCATTGCTGCTCTGAGGTCAATCACAATAAATTCTGAAGAATAACGCTGTTTCGTGCTTTGTATCGCTCTGTCAAGAGATTTAAGGGTGTTGCGCAACGCGTCACGATGGCGCTGATTTGTTATCGTTGGTGTATCCGTTGATTCTTGTGGTTGGCCGTTCCCGAGGGCCGCCTGCAGCACGCGATCCCCGATATCAGTGATTCCGAGCATTTCTGTTGCGGAGGTTGGCAGCGCATTATCCGGCAGCATGCTCCGGTAGCGACCTCGGTCCTCTTCGGGGAGGAGATCGATTTTATTGTGAAGAGTAATGACCGGGGTGCCGTTAGTTTCCAGCGGATGTCTTTTCTCCTGGGATCTGGTCACATCAATCACGTGCAAAATGATGTCCGCCCGTTCGATGACTGTCTGTGCCCGGGAAATTCCCAGGGATTCTACGGTGTCTTCAGACTCTCTGAGACCGGCGGTATCCACAAGCCGGATTTCCACACCATTATGGGAAATTGACTCCTCCAGGGTATCCCTGGTGGTGCCGGGAACCTCGGAGACAAGAGCTCGTTCTTCCTGTAATAAGGCATTTAAAATACTGGATTTACCGGCATTCGGCGCCCCAACGATTGCGGTGAGAATCCCGTTGCGATATAATTTTCCGTTTTGATAACTGTCCACAAGTTGTTCACATGATTCATAGATGTCTTGCAAGGCCAATTCTATCGCTTCGTATGGGGTGTGCGAAATCTCGTGCTCGGAAAAGTCGAGCTCTAATTCCAGCAGCGAGACGGTGTCGATCAATTGCTGGCGGATGCCGGAGGCTTTTTCCTTGATCCGGCCCTGGAGCTGGTGGATTGCCAGTCGATGACTGGCAGACGTTTGCGCGTGGATCAGATCGGCCACTGCCTCCGCCTGGGTCAGGTCAATGCGTCCGTTCAGAAACGCCCGTTTGGTGAATTCGCCGGGTTGGCTCATTCTGGCACCCTGCATCAACAATGTCCGCAAAATGGATTCTGCAACAAAATACCCACCGTGACAGGCTATTTCGACTACGTCTTCAGCAGTGTATGATTTCGGCGCTCTAAAATAAGTAATTACCACTTCATCAAGGGTTTCTCCGGATTGCGGATTTTGGAAATACGTATACGCTGCGTGCTGTGGCCGCAGATCTTCCGCAGTAGTAGTGATACATTTCTCTGCTATATCAAGGGATTTGGCACCGGATATGCGCACAACAGCCAGCCCGCCAATCCCGTGTGGAGTGGCAATAGCAGCAATCGTGTCTTCCTGATTATGGGTAGATGACATGCGTGGTCACCTATCTGTGTATACCTGAGTGAATCTTCCTCGACCGTTTTTATTACTAACCCCGTTATTCTTCTGCAGTTCCAGATGGAATATCAATGAACCACTTTTGCTGAATTATGGTCATGATATTAAAGAGTGCGTAGTACAAATTAAGACCAGAGGGAAAATTATTAAAAATGAGGAGAAACAGAATGGGCATAAACCACATCATCATTTTCTGCTGCTGATTCGAGGTGCCTGTCGCTGAGATACCCTGCTGAAGAATCATCGTTCCGGCCATGATCAGGGGGAGCACACTCACCTGTGCCCCATATAACGGCAGGGAAAACGGAAGGGTGAGCACGGTATCGGGCTGTGACAGATCTTTTATCCAGAGGATGAATTCAGCACCCCGGAGCTCGATGGTGGATCGGAACACAATAAAGAGTGCATAGAGAAGTGGCATCTGAAGCAGCATTGGCAAGCATCCGCCCATAGGATTCACGCCATGTTCTTTATAGAGCTTCATCATCTCCTGATTCATTTTTTGTGAGTCGTCTTTGTACTTTTCACGCAGCTCCTGGATTTTGGGCTGAAGCGTCTGCATCGACTTCATTGAGACATAACTCTTCTTGGTCAAGGGAAAAACCAGGATTTTGACGACTACCCCAAAGAGTATGAGCACGAGGCCGTAATTCGGAATGTAATTGTGCAGGGCGGTAAAGGCCCAGAGGACTGCTTTACTGATGGGGCGAATGATTTTCCAGCCGAAATTCATCATTCGTTCAAAGTCCCGGTTATAATCTTTCAGGACGTTATAATCCAGTGGACCAATATAGACGAAAAAAGAATCCCGCTGAACTGCGGTCTCTTGAAAAGGCATAATGACATTTGCGGAGTACTGCTTCAAGTCAATATTTTCCCGGCTCAGCCTGGTTCCGATGAGATGCATGCCAATTGCATTGCTTGAGACAGGAGTGATGATGGAAGTGAAATATTTATTTCGGACCGCCACCCATCGGGTGGTGCCTTCGAATGATTCCGCGGCTGGGTTGCCTGGTTTTGCTTTGGAGGCGTCGATATCAACCAGATCATCTCCGAGTAAACTATAGGCTTTACTGTAATTGAGATCGTCGCTGGCGTTCTCTTCGGTAATGGCTATCCCGCTATTCCAGAAGAGTTCATACTGACGGTTGGCGATAATATCCCGAAACTGATTCAGGGTAACAGTCAGGCCGATGTGATAGCGATCCGGATAGAAAGTGAGCGTTCTGGTCAGAGTCCCTCCTTCTGAAGTGGTGTACTCGAACGCCAAGGGAGTTGGGTGGGAAATATGTAAAGTGTCGGCCGCACCGAACTCGGGCACATTGACAAGGTGAAAAGGCCGGTCCTGGTAATCGATGGTCTGGCCATCAAAACCCGTGGTGGAAAAGCCGAGTACGTGATCCGCGTACTCGGGGATCAGTTCAACGTACTGGGATCCATTTGGACCGGGGTACTCCTTGAGCTTGACGGAATGGATAGTCCCGCCGCCAATATTGGTTAGTGCGATCCAGAATTTTGACGTTTCGACGGTGAGGGTATCAATACTTTCCGGAGCGATGGCGGGTTCCTCCTCTGCAAGGCCACTCGCCTGGAGTGCAGGTTCCGCCGGCGCCTCTTGATCCCGGATTATGGTGTCCTGAGATGGTGAGGGTGAGGGAGAGGGAGAGGGAGCTGCAGTGTCTTGTACCACGGATAATGAATCAGATGACGGAGGTGCCGGGGATTCGAAAAAGAAGTTATAATAAAAGGGTGTGAGAAAAATAATAACTAAAATTAAAATATAGGCGATAATGGTCTTGCTATCCATGTTATCCATGTTTCATCCCTGTATCTTCAGGTTTCTGGACAGGGTCATAGCCCCCGCTATGCCAGGGATGGCACTTCCCTATGCGTTTCAGTCCTAACCAGATGGCCTTATAGAACGACCGGGTACGCAGGGCCTCGATGGTATATTGGGAACAGGTTGGATAAAATCTGCAGGTATTGGGGAATAAGGGGGAGATGAACCCCTGATAGAGCCGAATCAGGAAGACGAGAATCCGGTTTATAATTTTTGACATAGATCCGTGAACTCCGATGCAATATCGTGATAACCCGGAAGCGAGGACCCCGGGAAAATCTGAAAAACTACCGCCAGGTGATCGGGAATTAACGCTTTGTGCGTGCGATAGTATTCCCGGACATACCGTTTCAGTGTATTCCTTACCACCGCCGACCCTACTTTTTTGCCGACAACAAAGGCGACCCTGGTTTCAGAGCAGGGGTGAACAATCAGTTGCCCGAGAGTACCACGCAGACGTCGGCCACGCGAGAAAAGGTCGTCGAAACAGCGTTTCTTGCTGATAATTATTGATTTAGGTAGTGTATTATCAGCCCGCCCCGTTCGTTCGGCCTTACATCCGCTTTCTTCCTTTTTTACGCCTTCTTTTGAGCACATTCCGGCCACCTTTGCTCTTCATCCGTTTGCGGAAGCCATGTTTATTTTTTCTTTTGCGCCTACTTGGTTGATATGTTCGTTTCGCCATGAGGTTCCTTCCATCTATTTATTCAACCATTTTCATACAGCTTTCAAATTTAATGAAGGCAATTGGAAAAACAAGCATGAATAATATTCGGCGTCTTATAAGAGGTGAAACTGAGAATGTTCCCGGGATCCGCAGAGGAGGAGCGCTGGAATTCGACAACATTTTTAATCTCGTGCCAGGGATGAACAAGATGAATAAGTGGAAGGGAATATCAGTCTTCTCACCGGTTCAGACCGCCACGGAATATTTTTGTAAAATTATCTTGACATAAGTAGACGGTGTTATAATTTGATTGTAGTAAGAGTGAACGGATGTGGATAACTTGTGGATAATGTTGATATCTCATGTACAAAAGATGTTCACCGAAAATTGAACAGAGTTTGAATTGAAGGGGTTTCCGGGGTTCTTTATTCGGTATAGCTATTTGGTTTTCTTTGACTTATATGCTTATTAGCGGTGTGGAAAACTGTGGAGCCCTATATTTTTCCGGAATTGTTGGCTGGCAGCCATCCCTGTAATTTTTTAGCAAGATAATTGTTGATAACTCTTAACCGAAGGTGGGGAATAACGACGAAATGGACGCTTCTCCGGAAGGTATTTGGCAGGAATGTTTGCAGCTCATACGAGGGCGAGTGCCGGATCAGACGTTTGAAACCTGGTTTAAACCGATTGAACCGGTCGGGCTTGATGAGGAGAAACTCACGGTTCAGGTGCCCAGTCATTTCTTCTATGAATGGATTGAGAATCATTACAAGGATTTGATGAATTCCGTGCTGCAGCAGGTCTCTGGCAATGGCCTGAAATTAGCGTATTCCGTGGTGTATTCAGAAGATACTATCCAGGGGCCGCCCATTCCTGCAGTATCGGCCGAGCCCGGCTTTATCCGCCGGCAGCAGCTGGAGAGCTATCTGAATGATCGATATACGTTTGATAATTTTGTCGAAGGTGATAATAATGAATTTGCCCGAGCGGCTGCACTGGCCATTGCGGAAGCTCCCGGGGGGACGTCCTTTAATCCCCTGGTGCTTTATGGAGGAGTTGGACTTGGAAAAACCCATCTGGCCCAGGCCATCGGGAATAAATCTTTGCAGACTCGGACGGCAAACCGGGTCCTCTATACTTCCAGTGAAAAATTTACCCTGGAGTTCATTAACTCCATAAAGAATAATAAAACCACTGAGTTTTCCGAACATTATCGCAATGTGGATCTGTTGATGGTGGATGATGTCCAATTCTTCCAGAAGAAGGAATCCACCCAGGAACAGTTTTTTCATACCTTCAATGCGTTATACCAGTCCGGAAAACAAATTGTCTTGACCTCCGATCGTGCCCCGAAGGAACTCTCCGGGATGGAGGAGCGGCTGCTGTCACGGTTTCAGGCCGGCTTAATAGCCGATATCCAACCTCCGGATCTGGAGACCAGAATCGCCATCCTGCAGCATAAAGCGCAGGAGGATGGGATTGAGATCTCTTATGATATCATCGAGTTTCTGGCGGCGAATATCACCTCGAATGTGCGGGATCTGGAGGGAGCGCTCATTCGCTTATTAGCCTTTTCGTCCCTGTCGAATACCGACATAACTGTTGATCTGGCCAAACGGGTGTTGCGTGAGATCATTGACAAAAACTTTTCCTCCTCCGTTTCCATTGATGATATCCAGCGCATGACCGGGGAAATTATGGGGGTGGGAGAATCGGACCTCATTGGGAAGGGGCGGAAAAAGGAGGTCGCACTGGCCCGTCAAATTGCGATGTATCTCTGTCGGGAGATGACGGGATCATCGCTGAAAACCATTGGCCTCCATTTTGGCGGCCGGGATCATAGTACCGTCGTCCACGCCTGTAAGGTGATAGACGATAAAATCCAGAAAGATTCTGATTTGCATCATCGGATAAAATCCATTAAGCATAAGATCGAAATCAGTCAGTTCTAGGCAGTGACCCACCAGAGAATCTGGTGTGATAATTAGTTGCCATTTGATGCCAACCGATCTAAATTGCATCACGAATCCTTAACCTGAATAATTCAAAAAATAGCATACAGATGAACGCAGAGACAACGGATGCCCGCGGATTTTTCTCAATTCCATCCCAGAGACGCCTTGATAAAGCGAACGATCCCTGGTTCCGATAGGACACGTCGGACCCTTCACCGGGCAGTGATCCGGGATTACTTTTCGCCGCGGCGAACGGGTGCTATTCATTTCGAATTCATGGAGAATTCAGGATACTTTTTGATACCGGATAAATTGACTTAAAAATGGGCAGCCCAGAATTCTGCAGTGATGTATTTAACTAAAAAGCAAAAATCTATCCTCGATTTTATTAAGGAATATCTCTCAGCGGAGGGGATTGCCCCGACCTATGAGGAAATCGCTGATTACTTTGGATACCGATCAAAAGGCACGGTACACAAGCATATTACCAACCTTGAACAAAAGGGGTTAATAAAGAAGGATTGGAACCGATCGCGGTGTCTGCAGGTTGTTGATCCTCACCCCGGGCCGACCATATCTGCATTACCCCTTCTCGGGCGGGTCGCAGCGGGAGAACCGATTGAAGCCATCGAAAATCGGGAAGAGATTTCCGTTCCGCCGGATATGATCGGGCACGGGGATCATTACGTTCTCCAGGTGGCCGGAGAATCCATGATTGACGAAAATATCCAGGATGGGGACTATGTTATTGTCCAACCTCGGAGCGAAGCACATAACGGGGAAATGGTTGTCGCCCTGATTAATAATCAGGATGCGACGTTAAAAAAGTTTTATCGAGATGGAGATAGCGTTCGTCTGGAGCCGGGAAATGCGGAAATGTCACCCATTATGCTCTCTGCGGACCGTGTGCGAATCCGGGGAAAAGTGGTTGGAGTTATACGGAAGTACTGAGAGTGTTTAGAAAATATGGTGCTGAGACAAGATGCTGACCCTGACTTATGTTTATTCTGGAGAGAACACATCTTCACAATTTATTGCGGGGGTTGGGCAGTGATATGTTCTGGTTTCTTTGTCCCGTCGTCACGGGATCTCTTTGCCGAAGGCATCCCTTCGGGGCGAGGCGTTTTCTAAATAGACTCGGAAATACTAAGCGATTTCAACAGGTATCTTACAGCAACTGTATATTTTCTGAGATTCAGATAGTACTGTAGCTCTCATAATATCTTATGTGAGAATTATCCATGCCGGCAATTTATCTTGTAGATAGTGACCCGCATATCTGTAAAACGGTCAAGCTGATGCTGGAGACCGAAGAGTGGGATATCCGGATATTTGGTACCTCAGTGGAGTTTTTCAAACACTTCGACAAAGTGCTCCCGGATATTGTCATTACCGATTATCGACTTCCCGAGATAACTGGGCTTGATTTATTGAAGAAGATTCATCAGCGGGCACCGGAAGTCGAGGTGATCTTTACCACGGATGTCGGGGATCAGGAAATTGCGCTTTCGGCCATGCGTGCCGGCGCGTATGACTATATAAAGAAACCGGTGGATATCAAAGAGTTGCGGCTCATTGTCGAGCGGGCCTTCCAGTCGAAGAAAATCGGCGACAAACTGTCCTATATGTATAATCAGCAGCGAAAGATGTTCGGCTTCGGTGAACTGATAGGCCGATCTCCGAAGATGAAGCAGGTCTTCAAAATCATCCGGATGGTCAGCGAGTCCAAGGATACCCCGGTGGTTATCGTCGGGGAAACGGGCACCGGCAAGGAGATGGTGGCAAGATCGATTCATGCCAACAGCCGCCGCCATCAGGAACCCTTTGTGGAAGTGAATTGTGCCGCAATTCAGGAAACGTTGCTGGAATCCGAACTGTTCGGTTATGAACAAGGCGCCTTCACGGATGCCCGAAAAACCAAGCGGGGATTGATGGAAGTAGCCGATGGCGGAGCCTTCTTTCTGGATGAGATTGCCAGTATGGACCTGGCACTTCAAGTCAAATTGTTGAAGGCTATTGAGGAAAAAAAGATTCGACGGGTAGGGGGGATTCGCGATATCCCAATTGATATACGGGTCATTGCTTCTACCAGTATTCCCCTGGAAAATCTCATCGAACAGGGCAAGTTCCGCGAGGATCTCTATTATCGATTGAATGTCTTAACCATAGAATTACCTCCCCTCCGGAAGCGCGGCGAAGATATTCTGTTACTGGCAAAAGAGTTCATTGAGAAATTTAATGTGGAATTCAACTACGATATTTCCGGACTCTCCGATCAAGCTTCAGAGACGTTAATTGCACATAGCTGGCCGGGGAATGTCAGAGAATTGCGCAATGTGATTGAGCGGGCGGTATTACTCAAGAAGTACGGGGAAATTGATTCACATCACCTCTTCCTGATTCCAAATTCTTCGAGTACCCAGGCCGCGAAGAAAACGGGTGTCAGAGACATCCATATCCCGGATGAGGGGATCGATCTCGATGAAATAGAGAAAAAATATATCAAAGCGGCGCTGGATAAAGCAAATGGGAATAAATCGCGTGCGGCACGATTACTGGGGATGAGTCGGGGTGCTTTCCGCTACCGGTGTTTGAAATTAGAAGGAGCCGATTCGAAAAATCCTGAGTGAGAAATTCGATCTTCTCAAGAACTCAAGAATACAAGAGCCCAAGAATGCAAAGGTGCAAAAATTTACACAAAAGGAATACCAGAATCTCTTGCTCGCTGCTGTACCAAGGTAAATAAGAAAACCACTCTCCGGATGATACCGCGCCCTGCCGGGCGCGCTTCAGAGTGAGAGAGTGTTCATACATTCAGAAAGGACGTGAGCAGACTGCGCAATCAGTCCGGCAGGGGATCGATCGTCGGAAGAAGATAACAAGTTATGGAAACGAAACTTCCCACAACTGGCCCGGAGCTGTTTCGGATTTTTTTTCAGAAATTACTGGACTTGATTTCTGATGAATTAGGGGAGATGTTTATCGAGCGCTACCTGCAGTTGAAGCAGCAGAGAGAACGATTCCTGAATGAACAATGGACCATGCACGGTACAGAAAACGACAGCATTTTTCGAGAAGTGGACTTCGAGTTCCTGATCATGACACTGATGAAATACCCGGAGATTTCACCCAATCGGGTGATCGGGGTTCAGTACAAAATAGCAGAGTTGTGTTTCAAGTTCGGGGAAGTAGATCGATCTTACACCTTGTTGCGATCCATTGAGGAAAGTCGGAACAGGCTGGAGCAGGACAGTGAGTTCCTGGGCAGGGTCTATCTTCTAATGGGTCGCATCGATTCCAAGCGCAGCCGGTGGCAGAGGAGTCGACGATCCTATGCGAAGGCCTATGAGTATTATACCGAGAAAGGCGACAGGACCGGAATGGCTGCTGCCAGGATGAGCATGGGAATACTGTCGTCAATGCGATGGGATTCTGCGTCGGGGTTTCAATATTTTAAAGAGGCCGAAAATTTGCTCAACGGCGATCTCTCCGGGAATATCGGATTAAAGATCAGGGTGAATCAGGCGATTATTCAGGGGATGAGGGGGGAAGCCGAGGAGGCGGCGAAAATTTTTGAGCGCCTGCTCTCCCATCCGGATGCACAGGATCAGAATTTCCAGGGACATCTCCTGGTAAATCAGGGATTGGCTCATTTGGGAATGAATGCCCTGGGGGCGGCCAGGGAATTGCTGAAACGATCCGTACAGGCGGCAGAGGAGATTCCGGATACCAATCTCCTGGGGATTGGGTCGCTGGCATTAGCGGAAGTGCTTATTCGGCAGAAAGAATTTGATGAAGGCCAGCGTCGGCTGATTCATGCCTTTAAAATCTTTTCCAAAATGCACGATCGCGGAGCACTGGCCGATGCGTATCGTGTATTCGGGTTGCTGCATCGTGATCAGGGATTCCTGGATCTTGCCGCAGCCAATTTTGAGATCAGTATTGAATTGAATGCGGAAGAAAGCAATCTGCTCAATTTATGTGAAACTTATTATGAATATAGCGTGTTGGCTAAATCGAAAGGAAATAATATTGTCCGAGTGCAGTATCTGGAGCGGAGCCTCTCCTATGCTGAAACTATGCGGGCGGTTCCGCGCATTCATCGATTGCAGAAAGAATTAGATGCGCTGTTATAACTTTACTATATTCTGAAAAACCGCCTGGAAAGCCAAAGCGTGGCAGGCATACGAATTATCATAAACTCCGGACCATGATCTAATTCATGATTTCATCAACTATCACCATCGATTACCATTCGGAGGCGATTCTCGATACCGATGAGGTGTTTCAATCGTGGGTCAATGAAACCCTCTCCGAATCGACAATTTTTTCCGATTTGTTCAGGATGTCCACGGGCATACCGGTGGCAGAGTCAATACATCAGGCCATTACCTCCGGCAGCACCCAACATCTGGATCTTCTTCCCACCTTCGAATCCGAGGATATCACGAAATTAGTCGCGTATCTGGATCCGGGAAGGAATCTTCATGGGAATAAACTCACGTTGCAGTTGTATCCGGTGGGGGAAACGTTCGAATGGGATAAGCAGAAACGAGATTTGCCAGATGAATTGTTTGATTCGATCAACGATTTCATCCTGCTCTGTTCGCCTGATTACACAATCTTGAGAGCAAATTTTGCGGCGAAAACCGTATTCGGCGGAACCGAGGAAATCACCGGGAAGAAGTGTTATGAAGTGCTCCACGGACAATCTCATCCGTGTGATGAATGTCCGTTGGCACAGACGCTGGAGACGAAAAAGGTAGTGCCTCTGGAGTATTTCGATCAGAATTTTGGCGAGTTCCTGGAGACCCGCACCTATCCCCAGGTGGATCATGAGGACCGGTTCCGTGGGTTCACGCTCATCAACCGGATAGTCTCCATGCGCCATAAGCAGGAAGTGGAAGCGACCCAGAACAAGAAATTACAGGCGCTGAGCCAGATGGCTTCCGGGATTTCTCACGATTTTAACAACATGTTGACCATTATTCTGGGCCGGGTGCAGCTGCTCCGGCAGAAACTCTCCGAGCCGGGGGTGTTAGCCAGTCTCAAAACGATTGAAAAAGCGGCTATGGACAGCACTGATATGATTCAGCGGCTGCAGGATTTTACCAGAAAACGGGAACAGGCCGGGGAACAGGATCTCTCCTCAATTATGCTGAACGACCTGATTGAGGATGTGGTGGAGTATGTGAAGACCAGAATTGACCGTATTATGCGCCAGCGAGGTATCCACATAGAAATCGAAACCCAGCTTAAAAAGATTCCACATGTGGAAGGCAATGAGATCGCGCTGAGAAATGCCCTGCTGAACTTAATATTCAATGCAGTGGATGCGCTGGATGTTGGTGGCCTGGTTACCGTCTGGACCGAATTCGATGGGAAGAATGTAAACCTGGGCGTTTCCGACACCGGGATCGGGATGAGCAAAGAAGTTGTTGAGAAGATCTTCGACCCCTTTTTCTCTACCAAGAGTGAAAAAGGCAGCGGGCTGGGGCTGTCAGAAGTGTACGGGATTGTGAATCAGCATAACGCCAACATTGAAGTCGACAGCAAACTGGGCGAAGGATCCACCTTTGTTATTCATTTTCCTGTGCCGGTCTCAGCAAGTATCAGATGAGGCACCTTCCCTCTCCAAGCCCTGCTGAGAGATTCTTAAAGTTTCTCCACGGTGTCATCGTTGCGCGAGGCTGAGAACGGGTCATGCTGAAGAGCAAATTATTTGAATTACGGAGGAGTGGAAATCATGCCAATTATTGGTGAGTATGCCCCGGATTTTACGTTACCTGACGAAGCCGGAGAAGAACACACTCTTTCTGACTACAGAGGTCAGAAGGTAGTCGTCTATTTTTATCCCAAAGACGATACCTCCGGATGCACAAAAGAAGCCTGCAGCTTTCGGGATGCCGCTGATGAGTATCACTTCGAAAATATCAAGGTATTCGGTATCAGTAACGATGATATTAACTCCCATAAGAAATTTAAGGAAAAGTATGGATTAGCCCATACATTGTTAGCTGATGTTGAGAACAAGGTCTGCCCCCTGTATGAGGCGTATGGACCGAAAAAGATGTTTGGCAAAGAGTATCAGGGAATTTTGCGGAAAACCTTTTTGTTGGACGAAGAAGGAAAGATCGTGAATGTCTTCAACAAAGTACAGACAGCGGTACACGCAGAGGAAGTCCTGGAAGCGTATGCCGATGCCGGTTGATGCGCGGTTTCCCGGAGTGTGGTTATCAAACGTGTGGAAACCTCCGTATTCTTCAATGTGAGCGTTCGTTGATCAACGCATTCTTGGTTGTTGCGATATCCCATGGAAAGACAGTAGAATTTGAGAAGGCCCGATACGCCGGGAGAGGAGGAAAAGTACCAATATACCGGGCACAAATAGCGAAAGGTAATGGTCGAGAATGGAAGAGGAATGCTTCTGGCCAGGCGAAAGTGCCCGATATATTAAGGTGTTTATCAACTTGGTGACACTTACCTGATGCGCCGGAGCAATCTTTGACAGCTAACGAAAGAAATCAGACGCTCCGGAAGGTGGATGTCCTCATACTACAGCAGAAGTACGGCAATGGTGAAATAGACCAGTAGTCCCAGAATATCGATAGAGGTGGTTACAAACGGACCGGTTGCGATAGCCGGATCGATTTTCATGCGATCCAGAAGTATAGGTGCGAATGTTCCGACCAGCGTAGAGATAATCATAACAGCACAAATCCCAAGTCCTACGACCAGACCCACCATAATCCCGGAGGACGGATAGAGCACGTCTACCAGGATAGTCAGTCCAATACCATAAGAGACACCCAGTATCAAGCCGACTTTGACCTCTTTGAAAATAACTTTCCAGGCGTCCCTGATATTCACTCTCCCGGTAGCCAGACCGCGGATTACAATGGTGGCGGATTGGGTGCCGATGTTGCCTCCCATACCGATGATAATGGGCATGAAGGCAGCGAGTGCCAGTATCCGCTGGCGAATGTCGGCAAAGGAATCGACAATGAGTGAGGCGATGACGCCCCCCACCCAGGTGGCAAACAGCCACGGGAAGCGGAGTTTGGATTCTTCGATGGTGGACTTCAGCAGGATCTCCCGGTCTCGTCCGGCCCCGGCCATCTGGAGAAAGTCTTCGGTGGCCTCCTCTCGTATCACATCGATGATATCATCGACGGTGACAATTCCCAGCAGATGGTCATCCTGGTCTACCACCGGTATTGCCAGAATGTTATAGCGTCCCACCAGTCGGGCTACCTCCTCCTGATCCGTCTCCGGGAGGACACTCACCACCTGGGAGGTCATCAGTTCGCTCAGTTCAGTCTGCGGCGGTACCAGCAGGAGCTGACGCAGAGAGCATACTCCCTGTAAGTGCCTGTCATCGTCAACAATATAGACATAAAAGACCATTTCGCCCTGTTCGGAGTGCTGCAGAATCTCGATGGCTTCTGCGGCGGTGGTCTCCTCGTGCAGGGCAAATGCTTCGGGAATCATAATCCCGCCGGCGGTGTCTTCCGGATAGCCCATAATGGATTCCAGTTCTTCTGTGCTCTCCGGTTCCATAAGCGAGACGATTTCATTGGAGAGCCCATCCGGTAGTAATCCCAGAACATCCGCCAGATCATCGGTGGCCATCTCTGAAAATAATTCGATGACCTGTTCTCTGGTCAATTGGTTGATAAGTTCAACTCGCAGAGAGTCATCCATTTCACTCAGTGCTTCAGCCGCATGATGTTTGTCAATGATTAATGGAAAAATCGCTCTGCGTTCTTGTTCCGTGAAATACCGAAAAATGGTGGCCAGATCCGCCGGGTGGGTTTTGTGTAAAATCTTGCGCAAGTTGGCGGCTGCACCCCGCCGGTTCAACCGTCGCAGGGTGTCCAGCAGGATATTTATTTCTTGAGTGAGCATGTGCGGAATTTACCAGGAATCAGAGTTCATTCGTATTCACAATTTGTTTCTCCCGAAGAATACACTTCCTGCAATTAAATATCCACCTATTATAAGGATTTCGCGGGTTGCGGACGCTGAAAGCATATATGTTCTGGTGAGATGTACTGTACCGGCGATTCAATGCACCATTCCTCCCATCAATCGGGTGCATTTGTGTGCACATCCTTCGCTGTGAATTCGTCAACATGCATGGTGTCCGGGCTCCGCTGATCCATGGGATATCTTTGATTAATATTGGTAATGCTGAAATAACATCCGATACCTGCAAGAATTAACCAGACAGGAGAGACGTGATCGCCGAGCAGGTACCAATCCAACTGATTGCGGACATCCAGGTTGGTCATAAGGATGGCCGTTGTGTTGATTCCCATGTGGGTCAGGATACCGGGATAGACGCTCTGAGTACGCCAGGATAAATAGGATAAGGCGACTCCGAACAGATAGATTTGAAGGAGCCACCAGGTGTTCATATGCAATAAAGCGAATGCCAGAGCAGTAAACAGTACGGCCCTGGTAACATCCTGCGTGCGGTATTCCAGGGTTGTTTGTAAAAACCCACGAAAAAGCAATTCCTCCGCAACCGGTGCAATCAGGATTATGGCAGTGAGAACCAGGAGACCCTCCGGGAACGATTCGATAATAAAGAATTCCATGGATTCCGAGAGCCAGGCCGGTGGTGTAATAATATATGAAATCAGTCGATCCAGCTCGTCGCCCAGCACGGATATGCTGAGCCCGAAAATAAAAGACCAGAAAACTACCGGAAAGTCCGGAGAGCGCAATCTATAGACCGTCTGAACAGAGAATCCTTTCCGCCAGAGATAGAGAAGACTGGGAAGAATAATTACCAATTCCCCGAGAAACAGATAGATTCTGATATCTTCCGGAATCAGCTCCCGGGTGGGATCAATGAAGAACGAAGCGATGAGATACGGGAGCAGGATACTCAGAAAGACGATTCCCAGCGCCGGCCAATGTTTGGGAAATTTTTCTTGTGATGCCATCGACTCCCGCAGAGTCCGTTTCGAGTTTCAGCGTATTAAAATATTTCGAAAAGTAGAGTGTGCGTGCTCGAATGTCAAGGGTTTCGGATGCGGTATAGTTCATACAGGAACACGGCTCCGGCCATGGCAACATTCAGGGAATCGGCGCTTCCTTCCCCGGGTATGGTAAAAGTAGCGTCCACTTGTGCCGATATAGCAGGAGAAATCCCGTGCGCTTCGTTGCCGAGAATGAGTGCAAGTGGTTCCGGGATGTTGAGGGCCGTCAATTCCGGCAACGGCGTACCGTCCAGATCGGCGGCGATGATGTGATAATCAGACTGTTTCAGTACATTCACGAGAGTATCGAGGGTTTGTTCACCGTAGAGCGGTGTTCTGAATACGGCCCCCATTGAAGATCGTAAGACCTTGGGATTCGACCATTCAACGGTACCGGTACCGAGCACGATATGTCTGACTCCGAACCAATCCGCGGAACGAAACAGGGTGCCCAGGTTCCCCGGATCTTTGATAGCGTCCAGAAGCAAAATATCAGGCATATGAGCGGGAGCCGGAGTGAAACTTCTGGGTTCAGGAAGATGAGCAAGTAAGGCCACTCCCGGCCCTGACTTGGTGTCGGTTATTTTTCGAAAATCCGATTGGGAGATAAGCCGGATCTCCACTCCCCGATCCCGGCTTAATTGTATCGGGAGGGCGTCCTGATTTTGCGTATAAAATTCCTGGGTAACAAACAGAGTGTGGAGGTGCCAGTCGGAACGAAGTGCCTCTGAGCAGAGCCGGACCCCTTCCAGGATGCATTGCCGGTATTCCCGGCGATACTTTTTTCGCGAGAGGGCAGCGAATCGCTTCAGTTCCCGTCTGGACAGGGAAGTCATAACGAGGTAGAGAGCAGCGACAACATTATTGAAATTGGTTCTCTTGTATCCCGTTCGTGATAAAGTCGACCACCCGGTCAAATGGGACGGGAGTCTCCTCGCCGCTGGCCATATGTTTGACTGTCGCCTCCCGGGCTTCGATTTCATTCTCGCCGAGCACAATTGTATAGTGGGCGTTCTGCCGATCGGCTTCCCGGAATTGCGCCTTGACGCTGCGCCGTAGAAAATCCATGTCACAAATAATGTGATGCCTCCGCAGGTTCTGGAGCATCTGGTAGGCACGCGGTCTGATGGCATCGCCCACCACGACGATAAAAAGGTCCAGAGTATCAGTAAAATCCGGGAAGAGATCTAACGCGTCAAGAGCAATCATTAAGCGCTCGATGCCAGCGGCGAATCCGACGGCAGGGGTAGGCGATCCCCCCAATTGTTCGACCAGAAGATCGTAGCGCCCTCCCCCACATAATGCATCCTGGGCTCCAAGAAGATCGGAGGTGATTTCGTAGGTGGTCCGGGTATAATAATCCAGTCCCCGGACCAACGTTGAATCGATGTGATAGGGAATATGCAACACATCCAGTTGGGAGAGAACCGACTGAAAGTGTTGCTCGCATGCCGGACAGAGGTGCTCGGTAATTTTCGGTGCGTACTGCGATACAATCTGTTGACAGGATTCATTCTTACAATCGAACAGACGCAGAGTATTCTGGTGAAATCTCTCCTGGCACCGTTTACAGAGGTCCTTCCGGTGAGGCCGGAGTGTGCTGCGAAGCTTCTCGAGATATTGTGGCCGGCAGGCAGAATCACCGATACTGTTCATTCGTAACGTGAGATACGACTCTTCTGTGTCTTCCCCGACGCTTAGGCCAAGCTGGTTGTAGACATGCAGGGCGAAGGCGATGGATTCCACATCTGCTTCCGGATGTTCTGACCCGATCAGTTCAATTCCATACTGGTGAAACTGACGCTGGCGTCCGGCCTGGGGACGTTCCTGCCGGAAGAGTGGGGTGATGTAGTACAGTTTATTGAGCGGATAGGTTTGGTCAAAATGATGCTGGATGAAGGAGCGGGCGACGGAGGCAGTCAATTCGGGTGACAGAGTCAAACTTGTGCCCCCTTGATCCTGGAAAGTATACATTTCTTTTGTGACTATATCAGTATATTCTCCCACTCCCCTGGCAAAGACGGAGGTTTCTTCAAATACGGGAGTGCGAATTTCCCGGTAGTTGTAAACCTCAGCGATATGATGGATGATTGACTCCATATAGCGCCACTTTGGCGACTCACCGGGCAGAATGTCGCTGGTGCCTTTAACGCTGCGGATCGGTTCCATTATTCTTCCTGGCCTGTTTCTCCTTGATTAATGATGGGCTGAATGATTTCTAATGCTTCTTCACGAAACTCTTCCGGAACGAAAAGTTTGCCACTTTCCCCTACCAGACTGGCACCTCTGATGGAGAAAGTACTGCTTAAAAAATTAAAAGAGAGATAATTTGGTATCCCCTCTTTATCAAGAATTTCCTTCACCATTTCCATGTAAATAGGGCTGGAAAGCTGACGTAATTCCACCCACTCCACTTCCTGATATTTTTCTGGCGCCGGGGGATCGTCCCGGAGGGCAACCCCGCAGTCGGGACAGACATCTACTGTATCCTGAAATTCATAGCGGCAACTGTGGCAATATTTCATTTATTGGCTCCTTTTTGCTCATTTTCTCCTTTGAATGCCAAGTATTCCTCCGGGCAGACCGGATTGACCAAAATTATGAAATGTGTCAGAAAGAACAAAGGTTTATTGTTTTCTTCCGTTGCATCCGAAATAGGGTATATGTATATTAAAAATCATGGAATTACGCGATGTTTTGAAAGTAGACACAATTCTGGTCAAGTGGAATCCTGCAACAAAGAATGAAGCTATCACTGATCTGGTAGCAGTACTGGATCGCGCAAATCTGCTCACGAACCGGGACCAGGTGTTACAGGATGTCAAGGCGCGTGAGGCAAGTCTTTCCACCGGGCTGGAAGACGGGATAGCCTATCCCCATGCCAGATCAGAGGGCGTAGAGCAGGTGGTCATGGCCTTTGGGATAGTGAAGGACGGATTACAATTTGATTCCAGGGATAAGAAGCCCGCCATTTTTATCCCGTTGATGGTGAGCCCGAAACAGGGTGGCACGCCCCATATTTATTTTATGGCCGAGATTGTCAGGCTGCTGGAGCAGCAGGAAATTAGAGAGCAATTGCTTCACTCAGATTCTCCGGAGAGAGTATATGCTATCCTCACTAATGAGGAAGGAAAAGCAGAGAATGCCTAGCTGATATTCTCTCACGATGCCGGGATTACTAACATCATTGTTTCTGATAGCGTGATGCAGTTTGATAGCAGGAACTCCCCTAAGCCGGTTAACCAGTCTCATGAATGAGAGTGTTTAGAAAACAGCAGGTATCTACAGAATGGTGCGCCCGGCTTACAAGGATTATATACAGAACATAGTTCACAAATATTTTTCGGGATTTGGGAGACAATTGTTCATGTGTTCTTTGTCCCGTCGTCACGGGATCTCTTTGCCAAAGGCATCCCTTCGGGGCGAGGCGTTTTCTAAATATGACTCTTAAATCTGCTCAGTACAATTCCCGGTACGGTGCAAGATCAGATATTTTTCTTCTTCACCCCGGGATTTATCCCGGGGGTTCTGAAAACAGCCCCTCCATTGAACCGTTTTAACGGTTTTCCTGAGTTGACTTAATAGTCATGTTGCTAAATAGACTCATGAATAAATTTCTCCTTCCCGATTTTCCTGCGGGTATGTTATACGGATAATAAACATCAGTCAGGTTCAGCAGTTGTGTCGGGCCCCTGTCTTCTATACACTCTCATAAATTAAAAAATGTTATACGAGGACATTAAAAGATACATCGGTGCCCATGACAGATCAGGGACAATGTTAAGCATATCAGGGACATGCTTGCAAATCAGGGACAATCTGAACAGATCAGGGACAATTAGTAATACCCGAACTGATTTCTCCGGCCACCCCGGGATTCCACTTTAATATCCTGGAGAGTGGGAGATTTCACATTAATTTTGAGGTAATAACCCTGCCCGGGGCCGGAGGGAGTCCACCGGAATGATAATTCCCAACAGTGCAGATCGCGCCGGATAGTGAAGTCTGTGCTCACCACTTCGCGCTTGGCCAGGTCGAATCTATTGGTCATGGACACCGACCAGTTTTCCGAAATTTTAAAATCCGCCGATGTGTTCATCCAGAAGGTAGGCTCTGCCGGAAGAGTCGGATTTTGACGGCTCAGAGAATACCGGAAATTCATGCGCAGGTTCCATAACTGTTGTCCGGCCCGTGACGGCAGCGGCCGTTCCGATGGAAAAAGCGATTCCTCTTCGTCGAAGGCGTCACCGAATACGGTATCTGCTGTGGTGGTATCCACTTCCTGTGCACCGATATCCGGTGGGCGCTGCCGGGACTCGGTAACAAAGGCATTCCCGGAGAGCGAGAAGCCGGTGGAAAAAGAGAGATTGGTCAGCCGGGGAACGGTTAATTCGTTACTCTGCCATTTATAGGGAACATGGCGCATGGAGATATCCAGGGAAAGCATACGTCCCAGGGAGGCACGTATGCGGCTGCTGATGTCTCGCCAGGGACGTTCTGTGGCAACAATATTATAGCCGGTATTGATGTTCCAGGTCAGAAAGTCAATTTTATTCTCTTTCTGTTCCTCGCCGGATCCAGTGAGATATTTCGCCTGGAAGACGTTGCGAAGACTGAGGGAAACACTCTGGGTTTCCCGGGAGCCGGTAGGACCTGCGGCGGTTCCCTGGAATCGGTCAAATTTCTCAATGGATCCGTCGGGCATTCGGCCGTAGTGATAATATCCATACCACTCTTTCGAGAAATCCGGTCCGATGTTATAGCTCACAGAGGGTGTGAGCACATGCCGTATTGCGGGGAGTTTCGCGAAGGGAAGATTGAAAAGCCCATATAACTTTGTGGTAGTTCCTATGGAGAAACGGAAGGTATGCCGAGCGCGATATTGATTAATCACCCGGAATAGAGGTCGGCCGGTGGTCGAATCCACCTGGACCGTGCCATTTTCAACAATAGGTTCACGATAAGCCGGAACCCAATCTTCACTGAAGGAGAGATTGGGGGAAATGTTCAGATATCTCAAAATTTTGTTCGGACTGTTAAAACTCAGGCTGTGGCTGATCCCACGCTGGAATTCGTCCACAAAGACCGAGTCACGTCCCAGATCCGTGCGAACGCCGTATGGGTTCGTGTAGATGCTATCTGTGATCAGTTTATGGGTATGCTGGTTTTTGAGATTGGATCCGAACGAGTAATTGATATTGTAGTACCATCTGTTTTGCTCAGAGAAAGAAGCTCCTTCCGGCGGTTTCAACAATTTATCTGTTCCGCGCCGAAACGATACCTGTGGTATCAGCTGGCTCACATTTCCTGATTGGAGATTTTCGGTGCGCTGAAGGTTGACGGACATGGAATTTTTCGTGTCCTCCCACCGCTTCGATAATGTGGCATTCGAAACAATTTGCTGCTGGAGGCGATCCCGCCGTTCGATCGACGTTTCCCGTAAAAATTGGCTGCTGCTCACAAACCGTCCGTTGATCCGGAGATCCATGGTGGGATCAATTGTCTGATTATGAGAAATGTTTATTTGATAATTCTGCTTCGGATTGTCCCGGAGAATCTCGTTATCATAATTGATTGAGACGTTGCCGTTGTACAGATATCGTTTGTTGTATCGTATCCGATTGCGGACGGAAATGCCCCGCTGTTCCCAGAAATCGAATTGCACCCGATAATCCCAGTAATCGCCGGGCGCCCAGTAGTACCCCAGCCCCCTGAGATAGCGGCCGGACACACTGCTTTCCCCCCAGGTGGGGAGAATATAGCCGGACGATCTGCCGGTCTTCTGCTGGGGAAAAACACCGAATGGCAGGGCAAATACCGGCACGTTATGGATATACATCACGATGGGACGCGCAACCACCAGATCGCCTACCATTAATTTCATCCGTCTGCTCCTGAAATAGAAGTGGGGATCGTCCAAATCGCAGGTGGTGTATCTTCCGGTCTCCACGTAGAGGGTATTCTCCCCCCGCTGCAGGATTTTATCTCCTGCATAAAACCCGTCCCGATCTTTAGTTTCTCCGTGCAGGACCCTGCCACGCCGGGTTTTCATGTTATATTCCAGTTTCTGGCCGATCATCGGTTCTTTACCCCGCTGATGGAATGTGGGGATATTACGCGTGTACGCGGTTCCTTTCACAGAATCAGGGAGCGGTGTGGCCACCAGGAGGTTCTCGTTCCAGAAGACATCAATAAAGGCTGCTTCTAACTCCATATCCTTATATTTGGCGTCAGCTTCATACTGCAGATGCGTAACACGTTCCGGAACCAAAAATGTAATTTTGTTGGCTTCATAAAAAATGGTGGTATCCACGGAGGTGTTATACTTGTGAGGCTGAAAGTTCCCCCGGGTGCCACCGATGACGGTGATCTGTTCCAGCGAATCTCCCTGCCGGGCAAATTGCAGGTCAATGGTATCACCGCTGGTTTCATTAATGCCCTGATAGACCGAATCCTCGAACACATGATAGGTGCTCGTGGCCATCTCGGTGACCCGAATGGTGCGAATACGATTCTCCTCGAACCAGATGCGGAGCTGGGTTCCCCTGAGCATATTTTCCTGGGTGATTTCATCAAGCAGATAGGTGCTGGTATCCGATGCCGTGGTATCTCGCACCACTCTGGTAAAGGACGACGTATCCGGTCGCTGGGCGAGGGGGACCCTGGCATACCCTTGAATTCGGGAGTGTACATCCGCTTGCCGTGGAATATAGACTTCCCTGAGAGTATCCCCCCGAAAGTAGAGATGGATGGTCTCTCCGCGGATGGTATTATCGTTGTAATACACGACCGGAGATTGTTCCAGGATAGCGTGATCCTGGTCTTCATACAGGGTAGCCAGTTGTGTCTCAGCCCGGAGGGAATCGCGGGTAATGACCACGTCTTCGGCGGCGATATACTGCCCGCTGTCGGGATTGCCGGAGATGGTGTTGCTGATAATACGGAGGAGTTCTTTATCAGACGAATCTCGCTTGGTTAATACCGGCCGGAGCGGCGCTTCCAACTGTTGGGTGTTCAGGTTTTGCTTAATCCGTGGACCTGTAATGGTAATCTGACGCTCCGGATCAAAAATGGACGCCGGTTGTTGATCCGTCCCGTAGATTTCGGCCTGTTTTGTATCAGAGTTATACCAGACCGAGTCAGCGTGCGCAATCCGGCCGCCTTCCTCAGCCATCCGGACATTGCCCATGGCCTGGGCAATGTCGCTCTCGGTGAAATAGCGAATCCGCTTGGCATGCAGGTTCTGTGCACCGGACTGAAGTCTCGCATTTCCCCGGGCCACCAGGATATTGTCTTTATCATAGATGGTCAATGAATCTGCGAACAGCGAATCCTCGTTGCCAAAAATACGGACATTTCCCCAGAAGACAGCGAGGCCATCCTGCTGGTAATGGATTCCCTCGTCACAATACAGGACATATTCCCCCCGCCGGAATTTGACATTTCCCACAATATGGGTAGAAACCTTCCCCTGTTCGGTATTTTTGCTGAGTTTATCCGCGCGCTCGAGTATTAACCGGTCCGGGCGGGCGTTCCGTTCCTGGGCGGACAGATAGCCGGGAAGGATACCGGTCGTGTATCCGAAGGCGAGAAGGAATAACAGTAACGGAAGGAAGAATCTGCTCATCTAATCCTGGTCTTTAAATTGGTATCGGTCCTTCCAGAGATGACGTAAGCGCTCTCGCAGGAAATTTTCCCGTCCCTGTGAACTGGGGTCGTAAAATAAAGCATTCTGATGTTCTTCCGGAAGATAGGTTTGTTCCACGAAATGATTGTGAAAATCATGGGGATATTTATACCCTTTCTGATACCCTTCTGACTTCATCAGCTGGGTGGGAGCATTCCGAAGATGGAGGGGGACATCCTGGGCGCTGCTTGATCGAACAGTCGAGCTCGCTTTCCGGATCGCCATATACGCGGCATTGCTTTTGGTGGTGCTGGCCAGATACGTGGTGGTTTGTGCCAGTATAATAGCGGCTTCCGGCATCCCAACATAATCGACGGCCGTAAAGGTGGAGGTGGCGAGGGTCAGGCCATAGGGATCCGCGTTCCCGATATCTTCCGACGCGCTGATAATCAGGCGCCGGGCAATAAATTTAGGGTCCTCTCCCCCATCCAGCATTACCGCGAGCCAATAAATCGCGGCGTCCGGATCGCTGCCACGGATGCTCTTGATGAAAGCAGAAATGGTATCGTAGTGATAATCGCCCTTCTTATCATACAATTGGGTCCGGTGCTGCAGCGCATCACGAATATCTGCGTCTGTGAGGATGAGCGGAGCGTCCCCGGCTCGGCTCTCTTCCGGATGCTGCTGCAGAGCAATCTCCAGTACATTCAACATCCGGCGTGCATCACCCCCGGCACTCTCGACCAACAGTTCTTTCGCCGCATTTTCGAATCGGATGTCAAGCTGGCTCAGGATGATATCCTCAGCCAGCGCCCGGTGCAAAATGCTGTGTAAATGCGGTGTCTCCAGCGGATGCAAACGCAAGACACGGCAGCGGGATAAAAGCGGAGATATCACCTCGAAACCGGGGTTCTCAGTGGTCGCGCCGATGAGAATAAGGGCACCGTCTTCCACAGCGTGCAGCAGCGCATCCTGCTGTGCTTTGTTAAACCGATGGATTTCGTCGATGAACAGGATGGTTTCTCCGCTCTGTTTCCGGCGTATCTCGGCCTGTTGGATGATTTTCCGCACTTCTTTGACGCCAGAGGAGACCGCGCTGAGCTGGAAAAATTTGGCATCCATGGCTTCGGCACAGATCTTGGCCAGGGTGGTTTTCCCGCTCCCCGGCGGGCCCCAGAAGATTAACGAAAACAGCTGTTTGTTCCGGAGGGCATTGTAGAGGATTTTATTTTTCCCCGCCAGATCCTCCTGACCGACAAAATCCTCAAGCGAGGTCGGCCGCATTCGTTCTGCAAGCGGAGGAAGCGGGCGTTCTGTATTTTCCGAGGTATCAAAAAGGTTGAGAGACATGACCGTCTGTTGTTACGTGTTTACAGTCAACTGTTCAGGTTTCCGTACTTCTGAATATATAAAAAGTTTGTGCTGAATAATACAGGTAACCATGTCGTTTTCTTCCAATTGCCAGGAGGGTATTTGGTTCCCCGGGTGCCAGCACTTCTTCTGGTGTGGGCGGATGCTCTCCCCTCAGGGACGACCGGGCTTACTTGAATACGATTGCATTTAGTGAAATAAGAAAGTATGAGTGGAGCAGGGGCTAATCCGTTGCTGGCCGAAAATATGGCGCCGAACTATTCTTATTTCTGGGAAAGTCGAACCATGGCAGGCGAAATCACCCTTGTTTTCAGTGAGGATTCTTACTATAATACGCCGAAATCGGAATTCCGTGATCCAGCAAGGTTTTGGGGAGGTTATGGGACAACTAATAGCAATACACAGCGGTATGGCGGATCCGTTTGAGGAGTCGCATCCTCTGCAGTACGCAGATTTACAGTATGGGATAGGGATGCAGCAGGCTGATACGGCAGGTGGTGTGGTCACTGTGGTTGAAAATGAGGTATATACCGAGTGCCAGGACAACGGACTAATTTATGAACCAGGGGATTTTGGGGAGCATCTGACCGTGGAGTGGGTGGCCCTGGATACTCTGCAAATGGGCGATGTGATATTTTTCGAAGATGAAGCACAAATTGAAGTGATGGGGCCGTATCACATTCCGGACTGGGTAGACAATCTGGAAACAGTGCTCCGTGTGGTAAATGAACCCGTCGGCATACAGGGGAAAGTGATTTCCGGCGGAACCATCACCGTGGATATGATGGTTCATGTGGAATTGCAGACTTCGGAGGAGAACTATTAAACGATGCGTCACCTTAATGAGATTATTTTATGGTCAACGTGGTTGTAGTGGGATCCGCCAATCCTGATAAATCATGGGAGATCAGAGATATTTTTGGCCGTCCGGGTTTGACCATCAGAGACCTGCGTGAGTTTGACAGCGTCCCAGAGATTGAGGAAGACCGGAACACCTTACAGGGAAATGCATTAAAAAAGGCACTTGAATTATACAACATTCTCGGCTTCCCGATCATCTCCGATGATACCGGACTGGAAGTAGACGCTCTGAATGGTGCTCCCGGGGTTCTCTCAGCGCGATATGCCGGAGAGAACGCCACCTATGATGATAACATTGATAAACTGCTACTCGAGTTGCAGGAGGTTCCCCCTGCCAAGAGAACGGCACGATTTTGTACGGTAACGGTATACTATAATGGCACCCATGAAGTGGTCACGGAGGGATCGGTTGAAGGAGTCATCACCACAGAACGTCGCGGAACACAGGGATTCGGATATGATCCGGTATTTGAAGCCCTGGAAACAAGACAAACCTTTGCGGAAATGACCAGCGAAGCAAAAAATGCCATTTCGCACCGCGGACGGGCACTGCGGAAATTATTCCTGGAATTACAGCAGCACAATATCATTTCCTAACAGCAAACACAAAGGAGCACACTCGACGAAGATTGTTATCGATTACTAAACAGTAAGTGACGGATTGGTTTGAACATTAAGAAGCAGGCGATAACAATTTTTGGATGGGTCGTATTGCTCGTAATTGCCGGGGTCCTGTGCCTCCGGGGTACGGTGTTTCCGGCCTCCTCTCAACAGGATTCTCCCAGGGATTCCCTGTTTACCGCACCGCTTCGTTATCCTCCGATTCCACTGAGACAGCCCGACTTATTTCCGGATGAAAGAATCACCTATCCGGCGGCTGCGGAAAGCGACTCGTTGCTTCCCTGGAAAATTCTCCGGCCGCGATACAACGTCCGGGGGTTCCGCCGGGTGGAAGAGGTTGATTCCACCGGCACCTATCTGATTATTTCCCCAAAATATTATGATACACCGGTGGGCATCCCTTTATGGGTTGCTCTTGACACGTATTACGAGTTAAACCTCCAACGGAACCAGCGCGCACTGCTGTATCAGGCAATGCATGGTGAACAGGAGCAGGCGAGCACAAATCTCCAGGATGCGAGGGGATATGAACTGGTGGGCGCGGATATTGGCGGACAGCGGGTAGCCCTGCGCGTTGCGGGTAATGTGAACATTAATGCCCGGGCAACCCGGGAAGATAAAAATCTTATCACCACCAGTTTTCGTTCCGAACCGCAGACCAATATTATTTTCAATCAGCGCCAGAATTTCAGTATTGAAGGGAGTATCGGCGATCGGATTAATGTTCTGGTTGACTATAATTCGGAGCGGGACTTTCAATTTGAAAATGATGTGAAGTTGAACTATGTGGGGAATGAGGATGACATCATCCAGCGGGTGGATGCCGGGAATATCAGCCTGTCGCTTCCCGGTACTCAGCTGGTGACTTTCAGTCCGACCAGCAGTGGCTTGTTTGGGATCCGCACCGATATGAAATTCGGCCCGGTCGATGTGGTGACCGTGGCCAGCATTGAACAGGGGAAGAAGCAGCAGATGAGCTTTACGGGTGGAGCGTCGGAGCAGACCTATGAAGTCTACGACTACCAGTTTGTGAAAAATAAATATTTCTTCATCGACGAGTACTATCGCAGCAATTTTTATCCTCTGGAGCCCGGGACGAATGAGCACCGGCAACCTCCTCAGGACAAAATCATTGATAATATCGAGGTATTTAAAAGTATCATCGGGACCAATGTTGAAACCGGAACTCAGGTGTGGGGCAATGCTTATGTGGATCCGAGTGACACGACGAAATTTCGCCAATATATGCGGAGCGCGGAATTCCAGATTCTGGAAGAGGAAGACGATTACATTATCGACAGGGATCTTGGATTTATCCGGCTGAATACTAACCTGCAGGACAACGAGATCCTGGCCATAAGTTACTCCACGGAGGGCGGCGATACGGTGGGACAGCTGGTGTTCAATCCGGAGGACACCACCCGGGTGAACATGAAGATGCTGCGTATCGATAATCCCAGTCCGAATAAGCCCACCTGGGATCTGATGTTTAAAAATGTGTACTCCCTGGGGACCATGAATCTTGATCGCGATGGATTTGAATTCGATATCATGGACACCTACACGAACAACAATGACAACATCAGTGATGATGGTACTCCCTGGCTCCAGGTGTTCGGGCTGGATAGATTCAACTCGGAGGGACAGCAGACCCCCGACCAGCAGGTTGACATTGAGAACATCGTCGATTTACAGCGCGGGGAAATTTTTATGCCCTACCTGGAGCCATTCCGGGCGGAAGGGGAGGCCAAAGCGGCCGGCAAAAAAATCCGGGACGGATTGTATAATCCGGCACTCGACACCGCCCTTTCCCAGTCGGAAATGTACGAGGGAAGTTATCGTCAGAATAAAGCAATGGTTGAAGAGTCCCGGTTTAAACTGGTGGCGAAATATTCGAACCAGAGTGCGAATATTAATCTGCCCGGTTTTAATATCATTGAAGGCAGTGAAGAAGTGCGCGCTTCCGGGAAAACCCTGCAGAGAGGGACCGATTACAACATCGATTATTTCCTCGGCAGGGTCACTATCCTGGGTGAGGAGTATTTAAAACCAGGCGCAGATCTGGAAATACTGTACGAGACCAATGAGGTCTTCCAGCTGGACAAAAAAGTAGTGGCGGGTGGACGCGCCGAATATGCTTTCGGGGAGAATTCGTTTCTCGCGGCCACCGGGATGTATTACAGTAAAACCTCGGTGGATGATAAGGTCCGGGTGGGCCAGGAACCGTTCCGAAACTTTGTGTGGGATGTGAACGGACGTTTCCAGCAAGATTTAAACTTCCTGACCCGGGCCATTGATACCATGCCGCTCATCAGAACCGAAGCCCGCTCCCAATTTGAAATAGAAGGGGAAGTAGCCCAGGTGATGCCCAATCCCAACCTGCAGGATTCCGAGCTGGATAAAAACGGGGTTGCATACATCGATGATTTCGAAGGAAGCAAGCGCACCACCAGTCTGACCATCTCGAAGCACAGCTGGGGCCCGGCATCCATCCCGCGAGGCCCGGACGGAAAACACTTGGGATATACCGAGGAAAACCGCGGCTTCCTGTTCTGGTATAATCCGTATGCCGGGATTCCGACCAAGGCCATCTGGCCGAACAGAGAAGTGAGCATTCAGCAGCAGACCAATACGACCCAGGTGTTACATGTAGCGCTGGATCCCCGGCGGGTGCTCGGTGATCAACAGCCCGCCCCGTCGGATTCTGTCTGGGGTGGTTTTATGCGGGCGCTGCCCTCCTCTTATCGCGACCAGAGCGAGAGTAAATACATTGAACTCTGGTTGCGCGGAAACAGCGGGGCGGTCCATATAGATCTGGGATTAGTCTCCGAGGATGCCAACGGCAATAACAAGCTGGATACCGAAGATAAGCTCCGGGGTGGCATTCGGAACGGACTGCTGGATGACGACGAAGATCTGGGGTTAGACGGCCTGCCTGATGAAGAAGAGGTCGGTATCTACGGCCCCAACGGGCAGGATACCCTTACCATTAACAGTCCCCCTGCCTTGTTTGAAAAATACGGACTGCAACCAGGGGATCCGGCCGGCGATAATTATGCATTTGATCGCAGCGATTTCAAAACGTATCGCTGGTCGAATGGCACGGAGGGTAACGGGCGAGAAATGGGCGGGAATGTTCCTGATACAGAGGATTTGAATCGGAATAATATCCTGGATCGCACGGAAAGTTACTTCAGTTATACGGTACCGCTGGATACCACGGACAATGAATACTTTATCAATGAAACCATTAATCCGGAGACCGGCCGGGGCACCGGATGGAAGCAGTATCTGATTCCTTTGAATGATTTCGATCCCGAGCGTTCCGATCCAAACGCCTCCATCGAAGATGTCCAGTTTGCCCGCATCTGGTTCACCGATTTCGATTACAATCACGGGAATGAAGACACGGTCAGCATTGCGAAAATTGAGATTGTCGGCAATGAATGGCTGGAATCGAGTGTCGAAAACGTGATTATTCCGGGTGATACCACTCAGAACGATAGCAGTTTTACGGTGTCGGTAGTGAATAATGAGGATAATAATGCTATTTACAGCCCTCCGGAAGGAGTGCGAGGTGTGGAAGACCGGGTCTATGGAATTACTTCCAAAGAGCAATCCCTGGTATTGAGGTTATCCAACCTTCGGCAGTGGTCTCAGGGTCGGGCAGTCAGGGTATTGCACCAGAGTCAGGATTTGAATCTGGTGAATTATCAATTTCTCCGATTGTTCATTCACGGAGACAAGATTAATCCTCCCAGCGAGCATCTGGAATTTTTCTTCCGGCTGGGGCGGGACGATGAAAATTACTATGAATACCGAACCCAACTGGATCCCGGGTGGCAGCAGATGGAACTGGATCTGGATTTCCTTGCCCAGTTAAAGGCGGTGGATAGTCTGGCTGTGTCCTCCGGCAGCCCGTTTCCGCAACGAAATCCCCGGGGACGTATCTACTTCCACCGGAATACCACAGTATTTGCAGATACCACGTCGGAGAATAATATTGAACTGGTGGTACACGGCAATCCCTCCATTGGTAAGATCAAGCGGATGGAACTCGGCGCCCGGAATTTTACCGGACGAGATTACCGGGCCTGGGAGAGTCACGGGGAACTTGATGCGTGGCCCAGCTATACCGGGGATATCTGGGTAAACGAACTGCGGGTGACCGGCGTGAACCGCTCGGGGGGTATGGCCATGCGAGCTCAGGCATCGATGGATTTCGCAGATGTCATGAGTGTCCGGGTGAACACCAGCCGGGTGGATGCGGATTTCCATCGGGTGGATAATCAGTGGGGCGATGACATGAACACCGAAGCAGTGGATTTGAACGTCTCCCTGAATGGAAACAAGTTCTTTCCCGAATCCTGGGGACTGCGGATTCCTGTGAGAGCCCGCTACAACGAATCCCAACGGATTCCGAAGTACCTCCCCGGGAGTGATGTGTTAACTGACCGCCTGTATGAAACCCTTTCGGAACCGGCCGCGGAAGATACGATTTCGAAAATCGAATCCTATTCCATGCAGCGATCCTACGGTACCTCGCTGTCGAAAACCACCCGATCAAAAAATTGGCTGCTCAAATCCACTGTCGACGCAATTCGGTTCAGTTATGATGTCAGCGAATCTTACCTGCGCAATGAAACCCAAAGGTACTCCCGGAACTCAAAGAATGTGATTCAGGCTGCCTATAATGTACAGTTTCTCCAGGGAAATGGGATTGGTATCTTCCAGTTCCTGGATCCGGTGCCCCTGATTGGTGACCAGTTGAGCGAAACAAGATTTTATTACAAGCCCACCCGAATAAACATTACCGGACTGTTGACGGAGAACACGACGTCCAGGGCGTATCGCGCAGGAACCAGAGAACCGAATCGTTCTTACAATCAGATATTGCAGCGGACATTTACCACCGGATATAATCCGTTCCGGAGCCTGAATTTCTCTTATAATAAACGGATGGACTCCAATGTCTCGGAATTCCGGGGCGAGCAGCGGTGGGATATGATTCGGTATCAGAAACCGGGGATCGTCACCGGGGTGAACGAAGGGTACAACGCGACTTACAACCCGGAGCTCTCCAACTGGCTGAAGCCGACATTGCAGTATCAGTCGAATTATAACTACCAGAACAGTGTGAATAAGGAGAAACGGGGGGTGGACGTTGGATATAACCAGCAAACCTCCGTGAATGCAGTGATAGATTTGAAGCAGCTGCAATCCGCCGGAACCGGCCAATCCCGGCCCGGACAGCGGGGGACTCAAACCCGTCCGGGAGATCGTCCCGGACAACCATCGAATGTGCCTCCCGGTCGACCTGGTGCCGAAGAAGGCCGTGAAACTAAAGAACAGCAGGAAGAAGACGATACCGGCACTCCGGATCTGGGAGAGTTGTTCAGCACGTTTCTGCAAAACCTCCAACCAGTCAACCTTTCGTTCAGTAACAGCCGATCCGGGCAGCACCGAAATCTGGTTCGCGCCCCAGGAATACAATACCGCCTGGGATGGGTGGTGGATGCCGACATCCCGGTTGATTCTGCGTATATCGGTCTGGCCGGCAATCGAAGTGTGAATGTCTCACAGGATTTTGCCGTGCGAACCGGATATAATTTTTCCCGCAATGTCTCGGCCACTTTCAACTACTCCTACGGCAATTCCAGACTGTTTACTCCCAACCGGATGACCAGAAATGCGAATCGGGATATGTTCCTGCTCCAGTTCAAACCGGAAGAATATGAATTGAAAGAGGAGGAAGTGAAGGGACTGCCTATTCCGAGCTGGAGCATTCGGTGGGGTGGATTGGAGCACCTTTCCATTTTTGAAGGCATTGCCAGGAGCGTCTCGCTGAATCACAGCTATCAGGGTCGGTACGTGGCCAATTTCCGGGACGGGGAACAACTCTCTGCCACCTACACGCAGAACATGCAGCCTCTGATCGGATTTCGAATGACCACGGTGAATGATATCTCTGTCCAGGTCAGCTATGGAACGACGAAGCGTGTGACAGCCGGCTACAATTCCGGCTTGAGTTCTCTGGATATTTCCAATCGGAGTAATATCAGTTTGTCAGGCAGTTATCAGCACCGCGGAGGATTGCGATTGCCAATCCCTTTTCTTAAATCCCTCAATATGAATAATAATCTCACTGCTACCTTTACCTTTGATTATAGCAATGCCGAGCAGTTACGCAGTCTTTCGGGTGGCAGTTTCGAACCCCAGGGCAAAGAATATAGCTGGCAACTGCAGCCAAAAATCGATTATTCCTTTACCGAGCGAGTGACCGGGGGAATCTTTTATAAATATGGCCAGCGGTTCAATAAACGAGTGAATTCCGAAGATAAACCAACTACTTTCAGCGACTTTGGTTTAACCGTTAACATACAGATTCGTGGTTAGGGAATATTCAGTCCGGAATCCCCTTACACACCGGGGCATGGACAGATTGTATTCTCTTTGACGAATGATGTCTGCCGAACGAAAAACCTCGTCGTTCGTGGTCGAAGTTCGGTGCTTATGCAGGGGGCGAACCTGAATCTTGCCGAAACTGCTGTGTGATGTGGCGCCATGTCTCTGCCCTCAGTAAATTAAACATTTTATACTCTCCCAATATTGAGTAATTTATCCGGAACGTGTTCTTCGGATGCACAGGTATATGCATAGCACATGAGACGAACTGATGAAAAGCAGCTGCTGGCTTTATTTCTGGGAATAGGACTCATCCTGCTGGGCATCATCGTCTGGAATCTGCGTTACCAGTCCAATGCATCAGCGGATCTCATGAACCAGGCCCGGCATAAATTTCGAGTGTTGCTTCCGAAGCTGCTGATGCGAGCAGATCCGAATTTGCACTTTCAGCAGGTCGTGGCCACCAGGGATGATGTCCCGGAATTGGTGTTTTTCTATCCCGACGATCTCTCCTTTGGCAGAACCACAGATCAGATAGAACAAGTATTGCGCTTTCATTTTGCCATTGCCGGCCGGTTAGAAAGAAATGATGTGCTGATATACGGGCTGCACTTTCATGGAGAGCCACTGGGAAGAGTTGTCGTGCGGGGAACCGGCGCTTCCATATCTGAACAGGCGGTGGTCGGGATCATCATCGACGATTTTGGCTATGTGAAAAACGGCCTGGTTACTGATTTCATGGATCTGGATACGGAGATCACCATCTCGATTATCCCCGGTCTGCCCTATTCCGCAGAGATAGCAAAGATGGCTGCATCCCGCAATGTAGAAACGATGATACATATGCCAATGGAGCCGGAAGAGTATATTGCCGGAGATGAAGGCGCGTTTATCTTACGGAAGAATATGTCTTCCAGAGAAATCATTACCAGATTAAACCGGGCGTTTCAAGAGATTCCCAATGCAGCTGGCTTGAATAATCACCAGGGGTCGTTAGCCACCCGGAATCCAGATTTAATGCAAACGGTGTTACACTTACTCCGTGGTCGAGGGGTGTATTTTGTGGATAGTTATACTTCACCCCGGAGTGTCGGATATGAGCTGGCTTCCAGGCTCGGACTTCCGCATGGGCGACGTACCGTATTTCTCGACAACCAGGAGGATTCTACCTATATTCAGTTGCAGCTCAAGGAGTTGGTAAATCATGCCAAACAGCACGGCATGGCTATCGGAATCGGGCATGTCCGCCGGGAGACATTGGAGGTACTACAGGCAAAGATCCCTGTTTATCAAAGTCAGGGCGTACGATTTGCCCGGATGTCGGAAGTGGTGAGCCAATCCAGGTTTCCCCGGTATCAAGCAAGCAACTCAGACGTGACGAACAGCGCGTTCGCAGAATAAAGGAGCCCCAATGCCACACCTCGAATTTAATTTGGACGGGATTGCAGAAATGCAAAACACGCTGCATATCCCGGGGCTGGATCCGGTGACTGCCGCCGGGATTGCAGAATTAGCAGGCGTAGACGCATTAGGAATGACCTCCGTCGACGGGCAAACGAAAACCGTACAATATATTATATCCAACAGTGCAGTCCCGCTGAACTGGCGGCTGCCAATCAATGAAAAAAGCATTGAATCCCTGATGGCGTATCCGCCGAGCAAAGTAACGTTTATTGATCCATATCAGGAGAATTATTGTATGGACTTTCGGAACGCCCCGGACATGAAAGGATTCTTCGCGCAAGTCAAGCGCGGTCGGCCTATGGTGATATCTGTTCGGATCGAAAGCGACTTAAAGCAACTGAAAAATGCCTACAAGCTGGGGGTTGACCAGGTGGAAATTAACGGTACTGCGTTTACCACTGCGGCGACCCCGGAAACACAATTACAGGCACTGGAGGATATCACCGAGGTGGCGCAGGTGGCCTCAAAATACGAAATGGGTGTGACAGTATGCGGCGGTTTAAATTATCGGAATTTTCGGGCGCTGGCAGACTTAGAGACCATTGATACGCTGGCGGTGAACCGGGGGGTACTGGGGAAAGCGCTGTTTATCGGCCTCGAGAATGCCCTCCGGGATCTCATGTTTTTAATTAAGTAGCTGTGATCTGTGAAGTTGGCCCTCCTTTTAAGGTGTTGAAGTATTGTATTATTCTCGTAGAATTTGAAATAAAGAAAGTGAAACTGTGCACATAGTTACCAGAGTCTTTCGGGCAAACGAAGTGGAGAGTATTCATACGGGGGAAGCCGCGGTAGTTGATTGCACCGGGAAATTACTTTTGCATACCACCCATCCGGAGTATAATGTGTTTGCGAGATCGACGCTGAAACCTTTCCAGGCACTGTCAGTTGTGAGTTCCGGAGCAGCAGCTGTTTATCGCCTGAGCGATGAGGAATTGGCAGTCGTGTGTGGCTCTCATAACGGGGAACCGGTTCATGTTGACACAGTTCGCAATCTCCTCCAGCGTACCGGGCTGACCGAGGAAATGCTGCTCTGCGGCGCCCATAAACCGCTGGACGAGTCCACTGCTGATGCTGTACTTGCCAGGGATGTAGAATTGACTCCCATTTATAATAATTGCTCCGGGAAACATGCCGGAATGCTGCTGGCAGCCAAACATCAACGGATGCCTCCGGAAAATTACATTCAGGAGGATCATCCGCTGCAGCAGCAGATTAGAAATCTGATCGGTGATCTGGCAGGACGTTCTAATTTCCGTGCGGGGATAGACGGCTGTTCACTTCCCACGTATTATCTGACACTCCATGAAATAGCTGTTTTATTTCAAAAACTGGGGGAAAATAGCAATACACATCTCGAGGCCATCTTCCATGCGATGAACGCCTCTCCGTACATGGTTGCCGGGAGGAATAGGTTTGATACGGCTATTATGGAGGCGTGCCCGGGGACGGTCATCTCCAAGATCGGAGCGGAGGGAGTCCGCGGGATGACCGTGCGACATCACGGAGAAAGCTATGGCATTGCTGTGAAGGCTCTGGATGGTGCCTGGCGGGGCACTGCGCCGATGATGCTGACCATTCTGGACTCCCTTGGATGGATTGAGGCGGAAGTGTTGGCCGCTCTGTCTGATTACCACCGGCCCCACCGAAAGAATCATCGGGGCCTGGATGTCGGATATATTACCGCTGAGATATTGGAATGACCCGGCAGAAGCCCGGAGTATATAGCATCATTTGACAAAGCCACCGTGTGCCCCATTTCTCCATTTTCCTGACCTCTCTGATTCCGGGAAATGTTTTGGCAGGCCAGTGTTTAAATGAGATAAGCAGTTTTCATCATCAGGGGGCATAATCCGGTACATTTAACTATATGTATTTCATTTATTGATGCATCATTAAAATAAACAAGTGGTATACCCATGTATCTGGTATAAGAAGGAGCAACATTATACCATTATTCCGGGGGAATGATCAGTGGTGGTGTCGGTGCGGAATCCAGGCTTAATGCTTTTCCCCCCGCCATTCGTCGTCCGGATCCGGCATATACTCGTATTCCCAGTCAGTCCCGGCATCGCTGTGGTCCTCTTCTTCCTGCCAGGATTGTAATTTTTTCGAATTCCGCCACCGGATCATCAGGTAAGCAGCAAGTGCCAGCAGCGGAAAGAGTATCCAGAGTGTTGTTTCTGAACTCAACATAATAATCCATTGATATTTTGAATGCACATGCTCTTTCCAGTATACTTCAAAATAGTACAGAGAAACTCCTGTGACATCCCACAGCGCTTGATCAAACGAAATATCGGACGACCGCAGCCGCCGGAATATCTTCTGGAGCGTACCATCCGGGAATTCGTTCAGGAAGAACTGGACGGCGGAAAGCGCTTCGGCATAGGCGAGGTTCGCCCCGGACTGGTGAAAGCTGAGGACTTGCTCGATTTCGGAGAGCGGAATTAATTGATCACGCATTGCACCCTGACTCAGGATATATGTCTGACGCAGTGATTGCTGGCCGGCCATGAGCATAGCGAGTCCCTCGTTGAGCCAACGCGGCAATCTGTCCGGGTCGACATTCTGCCCGATAATGATATGCGCAACCTCGTGCCGGAGGGTTTCATCGTAATCCCAGATGCTGGTATGTCCGGCTTTCGGAGATTTCAGAATGATCCGGGAATGCCGATAATCCGTCGCCCCGGCAGACCAATCAGGCAGCGCACCGGTGAGAGTACGGTACACTTTTTGAGTAGGGGCAATCACCACCTGGAACTGTGTGGGCTGCTCCAGGTTGAGCTGATCCGCCATATGCCGGATTGTCTGCGAAATCTTTTGCGCTGAGGATCGGGCCAGGGCTTCTTCCCTGGACTGGAAACAGATCGATCCCCAGCCAAAGTGCAGCGTATCGAGGCCGGCTATTTGCCCCTGCACGGAGTATGGGATGCAGAGAACAAGACAGAGTAAGGCAAAACTCAATCTATGGTAGTATGTTTTCATTCCGGCGAAGTACCAGTTGCCATCAATCGGGTTATCACCAATGTTCGACCTGCCTATTATACCCACACTATCCCTTCAGGTTCATCTGTTAAAATATAGGAGGGAATCGGTCATTGTATCAAATCAATTCATTCTTCCCCACTCACTCCAACAGGGCGCATCGGTGAAGTGTCGTGCAAATGCAGGAAGGATGACCAGCACAGACACCGATTAGGAGGCGGATATTTTCACTTGGATAAATCCGTAAATTAGTGTAAAATTTTCTTTTCAGAGAGTTGAGTGCTTTGGAGAACAACAATCCCCTGCTGACACCTGGAGAATGGAGTATGTTAGAATTAGAAAAAGGAAGAGATATTCTCACGGAAATCGGAGAAATTCGTACAATCGATAGTGCACGGGCGGTGCTGGAAGAGAAATGCGACTCTCCGGAACTTGATAAATTACGGGAAATCGACAGTAACAATGTGCTGTTGAAGCTTGCCAATGCTGTTTCTATGACTGATCCCGATTCGGTATTTTTCAATACCGGTTCGGAGGCCGATGTCCGGCGAATCAGGGAACTCAGTCTTGAGCGAGAGGAAGAATACCCTCTGAAGATGGAGAACCATACGGTTCACTTCGACCTGCCCCAGGAACAGGCACGCATTGTCAACCGGACTTTTTACATTGTCAATGAAGGCGATGATGTCAGTGTGCTTGCCAGAAAGACACTCCGGGATGAGGCGTATGAATACATCAAGTCTCATATGGTCGGTATTGCCCGGGGAATGGATCTGCTGGTAGGCTTTTTCAGCCGGGGACCGATTGGCGCCCGGGGTGCGCTGCCTGCCCTGGAAATTACCACATCAGCGTATGTGATGCATTCCGCGAATCTCCTGTACCGGAATGCCTATTACCAGTTTGATAACGAAGTGGACCGGACCGGAGTGGTGCTGACCAACGTGCACAGTCAGGGCCCGAATCGTCCCGAAGATCTGCCCAATGCCCGGGTCTTCATGGATCGCAGCTGGTTAACCACCTATTCCATGTTTTGCACATACGCCGGAAATACCCTGCTGTTGAAGAAAGGGAATCATCGATTTGCGGTTGATCTGGCCACGTATTTCAAAAAGGGAGAAGAACTTTCGGAACATATGTTTATCACCGGTTTGACCGGTACTGCTGGCCGAAAAACTTATTTTGCCGGTGCAGCGCCCTCCGGATGTGGTAAAACCACCACCGCCATGGCAGGGACGGATTTCATCGGGGATGATCTGGCACAGCTCTGGATCGCCGGGGACGGAACACTGCGCGCCATTAATCCGGAGAAGGGGGTCTTCAGTATCGTTGAAGATGTGAATTGGGAAGGGGATCCTCATCTCATGAAAGCACTGCGGGAAGAAGGCATGGAGGTCATCTGGTCCAATGTTCTGGTCGATGAACAGGGCACGCCGCACTGGGTCGGACATGGCGAAGAATTGCCCGAAAGAGGACGGAATTTTCAGGGCGAATGGTGGCAGGGCAAGACTGATGAAAAGGGGCGATCGATCATCCCCCCATCACATCCCAATGCTCGGTGTACACTGGAATGTACCGCGCTTGATAATCATAATTATGCGGTGGCCGAGGATCCGGAAGGGGTGGAAATCAAAGTGATTACCTATAGTGGCCGGGACGCGGATACCATGCCCCCGGTGGTGGTGGCGAAAAATCCGGACCATGGGGTGGTCTTCGGGGCGTCCATTCTGTCCGAAGCCACGGCAACCGAGGTGGGGGTCTCCGGTATCCGGCGACAGCCCTGGGCGAACGAGCCGTTTATCCCGGGGCCACTGGGACATTATATGGATGCCCAGTTCAGGTTCTTCAATTCCGAAAAGTTGACCCAGAAACCATTGATGGCCAATCTGAATTATTTTCTCGCTCACGATGCCCGCGGCGGGGACAGCAAGACACTGCTGGGCGAGAAACGGGATGTCATTGTCTGGCTCAAGTGGCTGGAATTGCGGGTGAACGGCGAAGCTGACGCCATCGAAACACCTATCGGCTGTATTCCGATGTACGCGGACTTGAAACGACTGTTTCAGGACATTGAGAAATCGTATTCCAAAGAACTATATGACAAACAGTTTTCATTGTATATCGACAATTTGCTAAACCGGATTACCCTCCAGGAAGAGGCCTATAAAAAAGGTCAGAATACTCCTCCCAGACTGTTCGAGGTGTACGATGAGCAGCTCGCCGGGCTGGAAGCTTTGAGAGCAGAGCATGGTTCCATTGTCAGAATGGAGCAGCTCATTGAGATGGACAGCGTCTGAGAGAAGAACATCAGGAGAGGTGGATTACTGAATCCTTGAAGCAAAAACGACTGCTGGATGATACCGGATTGAGGTGATTATCCCTTCCTCTGATGTGGGGAGCGGACTGACCAGTGTTGGTGAGCGTGTTCAGAAAATATGGTTCTGATACAAGATGCTGAACCTGCCCTATTTTTATTATGTAGAGAACACATAGTCACAATTTATTGCGAGGGTTGGGCAGTGATCTGCTCTAGTTTTTTTGTCCCGTCGTCACGGGATCTCTTCGAGGCGTTTTCTAAATAGACTCAGTGTTGGTAGAGAAAATCTATGCAAATTGCCATCACCCGGGGAGTGAGTCCCAGTATTAATCGCTGTGAACTCACCCATCTGCCCAGAGAAAACATAGATGTGCAGCTGGCCAGGCTGCAGCACCAGCGCTATGAAGAAGCGCTCGAAGTGCTGGGATGCCAGGTGCAGCGGCTGCCCGCCGAGCCGGACCTGCCTGATGCGGTGTTTGTGGAGGATACGGCTATCGTGCTTAATGAACTGGCAGTTATCGCCCGTCCGGCAGGAACTCGCAGACAGGAGACGTTTTCTGTAGCCCAACGACTGGTTGCCTACCGGAGCGTATTCAACATACACACACCGGGAACCCTGGAAGGCGGAGACCTCCTGCGCATCGGCAGCAGGTTATATGCCGGCCGGTCCGACCGGAGTAATACCGAAGGACTCCGGCAGCTGCAATCCCTTGTGGGCACGTACCATTACAGTGTGCATCCTGTGGACATAACCAAATGCCTGCATTTGAAATCTGCTGTCTCGCGGGTGGATGTGGAGACATTACTTATCAATCCGAACTGGGTGGATAAAAAGGCGTTCCCGGGAATGAATTTCATTGAAGTGCACCCGGAGGAACCCTTTGCTGCTAACGCATTGTGGATTGGGGATACCGTGATGTTTCCGGCAGAATATCCACGAACCCGCGAACGCCTGGAGAAATTCGGAATCCGCGTGAACGCAATTGAAATGTCCCAGCTGGCCAAGGCAGAGGGAGGGCTTACATGCTGCAGTCTGATATTTCATACCCAGGGTTCAGACGGACATCTGTTGACAGCGCAGGAAGCTGACGAAATTCCCATGGAAAGCATCTGATGGTCGTGGAATCCGTTTGATGAGCATTGCGCCGGAATTGTCCGGAACACTCCTGAAAGTGAGATCGATGGTTCAGGGACACGTACTTCGTCATCAGTCGGGAAATGTCCAGGAATCCTTCTTTCCCGGAGTTTTATTTCACGGCCCGCACTACCAGTCTCGATTTATGATCATTCTACGTTCTCTTTGGTTTCTGAGAAAAAACACCGCGGTATCTGGAACCAAGTATCGGATGTTGCATGCTTGCCTGAGACCGAAAACTTATAAAGCCGAAAGGATTGGATATGAGTATTACACGGTACGCTCTTTTTCCGGGTGTCACTTTACTGCTCCTCCCCCTGTATCTCCTGGGAGTCCAGCGGCCGGGAACTGTGGGATCGTTCGCCACCCACCGGGGAAAAAATGACTGATGGGGGTCTCGTTCATCTGGAGCCGGGGTTTTCCAAGGAAGCGGTTATGCATCTGAAGCGGCTGGGACATCAGGTGGACTACCCGGCCAGCGGCGGGTTCGGCGGCTACCAGGCCATTACGTGGGACCGGGCATACCAGGTCTATTTCGGGGCCTCCGAATCCCGAAAGGACGGTGTGGCGAGCGGATACTAGTGCAGGGAAGGACAGCCTGTTCCGAAATAACGTGAACTTAGCCCGAATACGAGACGAATTTAGATTATTCTGTTGAAGTCCATTCTGGCATGAAGTCTACCCGGACTGCCCCGGTTCGGGAGGCGTGCTATTAAAATCTGTTGAATTCTCTTCTGCGGGAAGACTACATTTATTTGAATGGCTGGTGCCGAAATCAGGCTCCGAATTTAAGTCATAATCACATCCGAGGGGGAAATGAACCTCAAACAATCAGCCTCCATAGCTCTGAAGGTCGTATTTCTAACCATTATTCTGGTCATCCTGTTTATGGTTGGGTCGGTACTTTCGGGGCTGGCAGGGTTTGCAGAGAGTGCTGGGCCTGATTCTGCCGCTTGAAGCCGGGTGTTCATGTGAACCACCCCCACGGTGGCATGAACAGCAAACCCTCCCACCTTTCATTCCTTCATGGGTAATGGAGCATCAAAGACCGGAATAACTTTTTCCTGCACTCCCCACTCCCATTCTGGGGAACCGGCGGCGATGGACTTCGCAAATGCGATTAATCCTTCCAGATCCATACCGGCAAATTGCTTCGTACCTGTCTCCTTTTGAACCTGATCGAAAAGATCCACCGCGCGGCCCGCATGGGTCGTCACCCCGGGATCGGTTTCCTGCCTGACCTTGACGCCGGCAGCAGCCAGCTTAATCAATCCCTGCAGGAAAGCCGCCGACACGTTACTTCAATCAGGAGAGTCAGACCCTCTTTGCGCAGATTCTCAGAGAGATCAAAAAATCAGAGTATTACACCGATTACGAATGGATCATGCCGGCGGATTCCTCATCTGTAACGGATGAAGACGACTCCTAAATTGATGAAGCAGATGCATATGAATTTCCCTTCGATCTGCAAAAATGGGCGATGTTGTTGAAAGTAATTACTGTATGAATACCCTGGAGGAATTTCTTGGAGGAAGAGATTTGTTGTGGTTGCTGAGATGAATCTGGCATGCAATTTATTATTATTTCTTCTTCCGGAACCCGTCATGTAGAATAAACAAAGAGTTTGAGTACGTATAAGTTTTATTGAGTCTGTTTGGAAAACGCCTCGAGGAGATCCCGTGACGACGGGACAGAGCTCGCTCCGAAGGAGAGCCTCTGGCTCAAAGGCCGCCCCAACGGGATTCCTTCGGGACAGAGAACGCAAAGAAAATTTAATATGACTATTAACTTTACTCAGGAGACAGACCATCTGCTGATGCTGCTGACTCCCATTTTCTCGTTCTCCTCCTTACGAAGGGTGAGCCAGAGGGGTGATTCTGTCAACGCCCATCCGATGTCCCATGTGCTCCCCGAAAACTGAGCAAGCTTAATAGTCATATTGATAATAAAATAAACAACTTGATTACTTTCATTTTTCTACTGTTTCTTTGTTGATTCATTTCTTCATGTCAATCCATTTAATCAAGAACCTTCACAATAGCCACATAAGAACGATGATCCTTTGGAGCCAGGGTAATAATGCGCTGAGGTCCCCACCAGTCGGTACCGTCATAATTATCCCATTTGGGTTCTGTAATCTCTTCGTCACTCCAGGTTAATGAGATAACATCCAGCCACTTTACCGATACCTTTTCCATATACACCCAGGGGTCTAAATGAACGGTTGCCCTGCCGCCCGGAAAATAGACGGCGTAAGCTTTACCCATATCTGCCATGCAGTAGGAATCAACCGAGTTGCCAACTGTTTCATAAGCGTCATAAGGTTCAGCATTGAATATATCAAACTCATCGAGGAACATGTTGACAGCACGGAGCGTCTGCTGCGCTCTTTCGGAAATCCCGATTCCCCAGCCCCAGGCTCCTCCGGCTCTCACAGCCGGCCGGTGAAAACGCGTGGATGCCGCCCCGCCGAACACATTTCTCCAGAAACGTTCAACGGCTTCCTTTTCTGTACCCGCGGCAGTATTCAACCCAACCCCCTGGCCATAGACCTTTACATTGTTAACGGGCATGGGACCCTCGTCGCTCATGGCGATCATTTTCCGCCAGAAAAGAAGATTTTCCCAGTGTTTCTTTCCAACCGGTCCCAACGCATCCTGATTGTTCTGGGAGACCTCTGCAAAGCTGAAGATATCGCGATAAGTCATTACCCGGCGTACCGAATTTCCGGGAGCAAACAGCATGGTGGTAACATGAATATTGCTTCCGTGCTTTTTTGCCGCGTCTTTAATAGAAACAGCCCAGTAGTTATCCCATTCGATACCGAGGCCGCTTTCGTTTCCAATATTGTAGATGATGTGGCCGTACTGAGCCGAGAGGGAAATAAGCCGGTCAATGTAACGATGCTGGTAGTCAAGAGCTGCCTTATTCCCTTTTGAAAGAGAACCGCCATAATAGTCCCATGCATTTTCAATGGTGCCCGGCTCCCAGTTGATATTGTTTTCCGGATTAAGGGGATGTAGGGCAAAACGGCCGTAAACATTATCTCCCGAAAGATCAAACCAGTCCCAAAGCGTAAGATGGACAATAATGCCCCGTTTTTCGGTTTCATCCAGGAAGAACTGTAATTTATCCCAGTAGGTTTCATTCCACTGTTCCAGATCGTAACGGCCATCTTCAAGTTGTTTGGGCGCGAATGTATTCCCTTCATCTCTGTCGCTCATGGTATTGCGAACGTAATTTCCACCAACCGACTCGATCAAATCAAGTTGCTCGATCAATGCATCACGCGTCCATTGCCAGAGGTTGTCATCATCACTGGCACCGATCAGCATAACGGGCTCACCCTTGTATTCCCAATACCAGGGATTTTTTTGGTAGGGTTGGATGGAGCCGTCATTCACGCTGCCACCGGCATTTGTGATGCCCAAAGGCATGCTGTTTGACTCTGCATGTGTGTTGTTTTGTGCTGCTGCCTTTTGAACAGATGGAGCAAAACCAATCAACGCGGCAAGAGTAAAAACTATGCTGAATCTCTTTTTCATATTTTATTTCCCTTTCCTCGTGAGAATCGCTTATTTAACAGGTCGGATTAGTGCGGCCCACTGGTCATCGGACGGTGTTTTTAACACACCAGGCAGTTCCGCATTTTGTGTTTCGCTCCACCGGGAGGTCCGGATTTGCAGCCACCTTACCTCATATTTTCCGGGCTGAACGTTCAGTGTTACTTCACCTTCACCTGTAAAATAAATGGCATATTCCTGTCCTTCAATGGCCAGGCAATAGGCTTCGTTCTCCTCGCGGTCTTTGAGCAGATCGTTGTGTGGCTCGCAGGCGAAAACATTCATCGCGTCGGTGAGCGTACGCATACTGCGGATGTGCGTTTGCGCCAGGTCACTCAGCCCAATGGCAAAAAAGTGGTGCGACGGTCCCGGACGGTGAAACCGTGAGGAAGCGCAGCCGCCAAAGATGTTTCGCCAAAACCTTCGGGTTCCCTCCTCGGCGCTGGTCGACCAGGTTATAGTGCCGCCATAGATTTTGACATTGTTGATCGGGATGGGATTGGCCGCCACCTGCGAGCGGATGTGCAGGATGTGGTCGTAATGCCGCTGGCCGGTGTTCGCATTGTTCTGCGAGATTTCAAAGTAATCATAGTGCGCTCGGTCATGAAGAAGCTTGACCTGCTCGTCGGACTCGAAATTGGAGTTGCGGCGCATGTCGGTAAGAAACACGGTTTTGCCGGTCTTCTCGGCCCGGGCCCGGATGAAGGTCGCCCAGTACCGGCCCCACTCTGGCGGCTCGCCGATCTCGTTGTTCATACAGTATAACACATTGGGATATTTCAATGAAATGGACAACAACTTGTCGACGAACGCCTCTTGATATTGACGCACCAGCGGGATGTCTTTTAAAGTCGGCGGCGTATGAAAGAAAACATGGGTGGAAGGCTTGGCGCTGGAATAGTAATCGATCTCCTCAGCCAGACCGCTCTCTTCCGCCGTATAGTTGATGTTCAGCGTCGGGTTAAACGGGCAGCTTTCCCAGCCGACATTGTCGGGTCCAAAACCCCGTGGTGCTTCAGTTTTAAAGTAATCCCAGGGATCCCAGACCTCAATCTGTACGATAATGCTGCGCTCCTGGCACAGTTTCAGCAAATTCTCAAAGCGCTGCCAATACTCGGGGTTCCACTGGGTCAGGTCATACAGACCGTTTTCAAGCCGTTTAAAAGCCCATACATTGCCGGGGTTGCGGCTGCTCATGGTGTTGCGGATATAGTTGCCGCCGCAGGCCACCAGTGTATCCAGGTGCTCGGCCAATCCTTCGGGGTGGTTGAAAAGGTTGTCTTCGCGCGAACCGCCCAGCAGCAGCACGGGTGAGCCCTTGTACTGCCAGTAAAACGGATTCTCAGAGTACGGGCGGATGCGCTCAGTATCGTTCGTCCACGTGGTACAGCTTCCCCACGACAGCGCCATCGCAACAACGGCAATTAATATCCTGTGCAGTCGATTGATTTCTGCAAACATTTTTTCATCTCCCTTGTCATGATTGTTATGGTGCCAGAATTAACGCAACCCAGTGGCCCTCGCCTGGCACCTTCAGTTCCAGTGTTCCCCGCCGGTAGTGGGTGGCGGTTCTAACCAGGCGCTGTTGTTGATGTTCAGCCAGCGGATTTGGAGCCATCCCTCCTCGGCACAGACATCCATCTTTACCGCGCCGCCGTCCTAAAAATAGACCGCGTACTGTGTGCCCGGTTCGGCCGGACAATAGGCTGCATTGTCCCGGCGTTCGCTGAACGGCAGGCATAACCTGCGCGAAAGTAAACAAGCTCAGAGCGTTGAGAAAGCACAGAACTCTGAAGATTGCACGAAACTGAGAAATTGAAGGACCACTTTCGCGTCAGGTTGATGCAGTGTTAGCTGTCTGTTTTTGAATAGTTTTTGGAGGTAAAGATTTGACTGGATGTCCGTACTTTTTTCCATACTCTTTTTCTTTCTTTTTCAGATCCGCACAAATCGCATGCAGGTCAAAATTGAATCGCTGAGTATGCTTCCTCCGGGCTTTCCGCACTTCTTCTACTATTGGGTCTTTCATGATTATTCCCCTAATAACTCGTCGGGTGAACATATTGTTGGGCATTGATAGCCTGCGGCTTCAACCACCGATATAATCCTTGTTTTTATTTGAGCGTTCTTGGTATGTGTAAAGGTCCATGTCAATGAGTCTATTTAGAAAACGCAGAGACCGCCTCGCCCCGAAGGGATGCTCCGAAGTCCCAGAAGGTCCAAGGGACTCCTTCGGAGGATCCCGTTGGGGGAGTCCCTTGGAGGCCTTTGGCAGAGAGATCCCTTGTATGTTACCCCACATGATTCTTCGGGACAAAGAAACTACAAAATATATCTGTCCAAATAGCGGAATAAAGTTTGCATATATTTTGTATACCCTGAATAATTCACAAACTCAGTAAAAAAGAGTTCCAATAGTGGTTGTAAATTAT